>CAZJFI010000010.1:0-21431 GCA_964545265.1 uncultured Phocaeicola sp. | reverse complement strand
ACCCTCTGCTTGTAAGGCAGATGCTCTGAACCAGCTGAGCTAAACGCCCGAATTTACTTTCTATAGAAGCAAGAGACAAAGATTTTTTATGGTGGGCGTTGACGGATTCGAACCGCCGACCCTCTGCTTGTAAGGCAGATGCTCTGAACCAGCTGAGCTAAACGCCCAAAGTCTCTTGTTTCAAAAGCGATGCAAAGGTACGACTTTTTCTGATAACTGCAAACATTTTCCATGTTTTTTTACTCTTTTTCTTTAAAATCTTGTCATTTATCCCATTAAGCATCGCTTTAAAAAGAAGAAAACGACGTTCTGAGTGAAACAAAACGTCGTTTTTATCGTAAGAATCAACTTTACTTTCGCTTATTATTCTTGGCTGAAACGCTTCACTTGTTCGGCAATCAGTTCCGCATCGTCGAAATAGTTAATCTTCATAGCTTTACGAACTTCGTCAAGGGTAGCCGAAGCGGTTTCACGAGCTGCTTCACAACCCTTTCTGAGCATTTCGTATACAGCTGGGATGTCCTTTTCAAACTCTTTACGGCGTTCGCGGATAGGACCAAGTTCTTCCTGCATAATAGCTGCAAGGAATTTCTTTACCTTCATATCACCCAAGCCGCCACGAGTATAGTGTGCTTTCAATTCATCCAAATTAGGATACTCCGGCAAATAGCGTTCAAAGTGTTCAGGGCGGCTGAAAGCATCGAGGTAAGTAAACACGGTGTTTCCTTCCAACTTACCCGGATCGCTCACCTTTATATGAGTAGGGTCGGTATACATGCTCTTCACTTTCTTTTCCACCACATCGGCAGGATCGGAAAGATAGATACAATTACCCAACGACTTACTCATCTTTGCCTTTCCGTCAGTACCCGGCAAACGGAGACAAGAAGCATTGCTCGGCAAGAGGATTTCGGGTTCTACCAAAGTTTCACCATAGATATAATTGAAACGGCGTACAATTTCACGCGCTTGTTCAATCATCGGTTCTTGGTCTTCACCAGCCGGAACAGTTGTAGCCTTGAAAGCGGTTATATCGGCAGCCTGACTGATAGGATAAGTGAAGAAGCCTACCGGTATGCTTGCCTCAAAGTTACGCATCTGGATTTCCGTCTTTACCGTTGGGTTACGTTGAAGACGGCTTACAGTAACCAAGTCCATGTAATAGAAAGACAACTCACAGAGTTCCGGAATCTGCGATTGGATAAAAATAGTGGATTTAGTCGGTTCGAGTCCGCAAGCCAAATAATCCAATGCAACTTCGACAACATTCTGACGTACCTTTTCTGGATTATCAATGTTATCTGTCAACGCTTGCGCATCGGCAATGAACACAAAAGTCTTGTCATACAAGCCTGAATTCTGAAGTTCCACTCTACGTTTCAGGGAACCAACATAGTGACCGATGTGGAGTTTTCCTGTAGGACGGTCGCCTGTCAATATGATTTTCTTATCTGCCATAGTCTTTACCTTATATTAATAATGCGCAAAGATAAGGAGAAACCTTAAAACAAACAAATAAAACTAATACAGAACAAAAACACAAAAATAAACTTGCTTCTTTGTTTTGTTATGTTAGAAATAAGTAGTTACTTTGCATAAAATTTAAAATTATGTATCCACAAGGAGTCAAAAAGTATAAAAGCAACATATAAGAAATGCGTTATCCCCGAAAGGGGGTGAACGCATTTTTTTTGTTTTTCCGTGGAATTAAAATAACAATATAAAGAAGCATTCAATGAAAAAGGAATTAAAGAAAGTCCTGGTATTGGGTTCGGGTGCCCTAAAAATTGGCCAGGCAGGTGAGTTTGACTACTCAGGTTCACAAGCGCTGAAGGCTTTGCGCGAAGAAGGTATTAGCTCTGTTTTGGTGAATCCGAACATCGCTACCATCCAGACATCAGAAGGTATTGCCGACAAAGTATATTTCCTCCCCGTTACTCCGTTCTTCGTTGAAGAAATTATCAAGAAAGAACAGCCGGACGGCATCTTGCTGGCATTCGGTGGACAGACAGCTCTGAACTGCGGTACAGAATTGTATCAAAACGGGGTTCTCCAAAAATACGGTGTTAAAGTACTCGGTACATCGGTAGAAGCCATCATGTATACCGAAGATCGTGACTTGTTCGTAAAGAAACTCGATGAGATTCCGATGAAGACCCCTCGAAGCCAAGCCGTAGAAAGCATGGAAGATGCATTGAAGGCAGCTCACGAATTGGGCTTTCCCGTTATGGTTCGCTCGGCTTACGCACTTGGAGGTTTGGGTAGTGGTATTTGCCCCGATGAAGAAACGTTCGTTAAATTGGCCGAAAGTGCCTTTACTTTCTCCAAACAAATTTTGGTGGAAGAATCATTGAAAGGCTGGAAAGAAATTGAATTCGAAGTTATCCGCGATGCCAACGACCATTGCTTCACCGTAGCAAGCATGGAAAACTTCGACCCTCTGGGTATTCATACCGGTGAGTCTATCGTTGTGGCTCCTACTTGTTCTTTGACTCCGGAACAAGTAACCTTCATGCAAGAAATTTCTGTGAAGGCTATCCGTCACTTGGGCATTGTGGGTGAATGTAACATCCAATATGCGTTCAACGCTGATACCAACGACTACCGTGTGATTGAAGTAAATGCTCGTTTGAGCCGTTCTTCTGCTTTGGCTTCAAAAGCTACCGGTTATCCTTTGGCTTTCGTTGCCGCTAAGATTGCATTGGGCTACACCCTCGACCAAATTGGTGAAATGGGTACTCCCAACTCTGCATACAAAGCTCCTGAATTGGACTATTTGATTTGTAAGATTCCACGTTGGGACTTGACCAAGTTTGCCGGTGTATCTCGTCAAATTGGTTCCAGCATGAAGTCTGTTGGCGAAATCATGTCTATCGGTCGTTCGTTCGAAGAAGTTATCCAAAAAGGTCTTCGTATGATTGGACAAGGTATGCACGGTTTTGTAGGTAATGAACATACCAAGTTCGACAACTTGGACGAAGAATTGGCTAACCCGACCGATCTTCGTATCTTCTCTATCGCTTCGGCGTTGGAAGAAGGATATAGCATTGAACGCCTCCACGAACTGACCAAAATTGACCCTTGGTTCTTAGGTAAGTTGAAGAACATTGTAGATTACAAGAATGTGCTTGCCACCTACAACACTATTGAAGATCTTCCTGAAGATGTACTCCGTCAAGCGAAAGCATTAGGTTTCTCTGACTTCCAGATTGCCCGTTTTGTTTTGAAGGACAATGTTAATATGGAAAAGCAACTGTTGAGCGTACGTAATCATCGTAAAGCATTGGGCGTACTCCCAGCTGTAAAGCGCATCAATACAGTTGCCAGCGAACACCCTGAATTGACCAACTACCTTTACATGACTTACGCAGTGAAAGGATACGATGTAAATTACTACAAGAACGACAAGTCTGTAGTGGTTCTTGGTTCGGGTGCTTACCGTATCGGTTCGTCTGTAGAATTTGACTGGTGTTCGGTGAATGCCGTTCAAACAGCTCGCAAGTTGGGTTATAAATCCATAATGATTAACTATAACCCTGAAACCGTTTCTACCGATTACGACATGTGCGACCGTCTGTACTTCGATGAACTTTCATTCGAACGTGTACTCGACGTAATCGACCTTGAACAGCCAAACGGTGTTATCGTATCTGTAGGCGGACAGATTCCAAACAACTTGGCTATGAAGCTTCATCGCCAATCAGTGCCCATCCTCGGTACTTCACCGGTATCTATCGACCGTGCAGAAAACCGTCACAAGTTCTCTGCTATGCTCGACCAATTGGGTATCGACCAGCCGGCTTGGAAGGAATTGACCAGTATTGAAGATATGGAAGAATTTGTAGCCAAGGTAGGTTACCCGGTATTGGTTCGTCCATCATACGTTCTTTCAGGGGCAGCAATGAATGTTTGCTACAACGAAGAAGAATTGAAGGAATTCTTGCAGATGGCGAAGGAAGTATCGAAGGAATTCCCTGTCGTAGTATCTCAATTCATGCTTGACACAAAGGAAATTGAGTTCGATGCTGTAGCACAAAATGGTGAAGTGGTAGAATATGCTATCTCTGAACACGTAGAATTTGCAGGTGTACACTCTGGTGACGCGACATTGGTATTCCCGGCTCAGAAGATTTACTTCGAAACAGCCCGTCGCATCAAGCGCATCAGCCGTCAGATTGCAAAGGAATTGAACATCTCCGGTCCGTTCAACATCCAATATTTGGCCAAGAACAACGAAGTGAAGGTTATTGAATGTAATCTCCGTGCTTCACGTTCATTCCCATTTGTTTCAAAGATTTTGAAGCGCAACTTTATTGAAACAGCAACCCGCATCATGCTCGATGCTCCATACAGCAAGCCTGATAAGAGCGCATTCGACATTGACTGGATTGGTGTGAAGGCTTCTCAATTCTCATTCTCACGTTTGCACAAGGCTGACCCTGTATTGGGTGTAGACATGTCATCTACCGGTGAAGTAGGTTGTATGGGTGACGACTTCAACGAAGCATTATTGAATGCAATGATTGCCGTTGGTTTCAGCATTCCTAAGAAAGCCGTTATGTTCTCTACCGGTGCCACCAAATCAAAAGTAGATTTGCTTGAATCAAGCCGTATGCTCGCCAACAAGGGTTACCAAATTTATGCAACTGCAGGTACAGCCACCTTCTTGAATGCTCATGGTGTTAACACCACCCCGGTATTCTGGCCGGATGAACGTCCTGATGCAGAAGACAATGTTATGACTATGATTGCAGACCACAAGTTCGACCTCATTGTGAACATCCCGAAGAATCACACCAAGCGTGAATTGACCAATGGATACAAGATTCGTCGTGGCGCTATTGACCACAACATCCCGTTGATTACCAATGCCCGTTTGGCAAGTGCCTTTGTGAATGCTTTCTGCGAGATGAGCGAAAAAGACATTCAAATCAAGTCTTGGCAAGAATATTAATTCAAGTCTCTATAAAAAAAGAAGTGGATGTGCTTTTTGACACATCCACTTCTTTTTTATGATAACGATGAAATAAAATCTTATCGGAACATCTTTTCCAATTCCTCTTCTTTCACAACGGAAAGAATAATCTTGCCATCAGGAGTATAATTAGGCATTGAGGAAGTCAGCAAGCCATCTACCAAATTGCCCATCTCTTCGGGCGACAAGATTTGACCTGGAACAATAGCAGCAGCTTTAGCAAGCGACAAAGCTAACAAATTTTGCACTTCCTCTTTAACTTTGCATCCCTTGTCAATGGCTGTATGAACCATATTTCGAACCAATTCGATAGGATTCAGCCCTTCAATACCAGCCGGTACTCCATTAATGGCATAACTTCCACCACCCAAATCTGTGAGTTCAAAGCCCAAATAGGAAAGATCTTCCAATACACTTTGCAAAACCGGAATTTCTGAAGCAGCAAACTGCACAATATCCGGGAACAGAACTCTCTGCGAAGTTCCTTGTCGGGAAGAAATTTGAGCCAAATAGCGATCATAGAGCAAACGGATGTGAGCACGTTGCTGATCGATAATCATCAATCCCGACTTGACTGAAGTAAGAATAAAACGACCTTTATACTGATAATGTTGTGAAGCTACTTCTGTGGAAGGTAACTCCTCCATCTGATCATATAAAGTAGGAGACTCCGAAGTAGCGGGCACCTCTGTATAATAATCGCCATCATCGGGATAAGCAAAAGCAGCCGGCGCTGACGAATGACGTTCCAATCCTTCGTACAATTGATCCCAACCACGCGTATCCTGACGAGAATAAGAAGCAGGCGAAGCCACAGACGAAGTATCGAAAGGATTGTAATTAGGATTATAAGAGGGCTTAGGCGGTTGTATAGCCGTATAAGGAGAAGCTTCAAAAGCCGGAATATCAGGCATACCTTCTGTATCAAAGTCTATTGATGGTACCTCATTAAACTTACCCAATGTTTCCTTCACCACCGCAGCCAGAATCTGCCAAATGGCCTGTTCGTTCTCGAATTTAATTTCAGTCTTGGTAGGATGAATATTCACATCGATATGAGAAGGGTCAACCTCAAAGTATATAAAATAGGAGACCTGTTCACCTGCTGGAATCAATCGTTCGTAGGCATCCATCACTGCTTTATGAAAATAGGGATGACGCATGTAACGGCCATTCACAAAGAAATATTGTCGTGAGCCTTTTTTGCGTGATGTCTCAGGACGTCCTACAAAACCAGTAATCTTTACCATGGTAGTATCTACGCCCACCGAGAGGAGTTCCTGATTGATTTTCTTACCAAACACCCCCATGATGCGTTGACGCAACTGGATAGCCGGTAAATTAAACATTTCCGTACCATTGTGATGCAAGGTAAACGAAACATCAGGATTCACCAATACAATACGTTCAAACTCCGTCAATATATTACTCAGTTCCGTTTGATTGGATTTCAAGAACTTTCGACGTGCAGGAATATTATAGAACAAATTCTTGATCTGGAAATTACTTCCTTGAGGACAAGAAACCGATTCCTGACTATCCACTTTGGAGCCTGATATACAGATAGACGTGCCCAACTCCTCACCTTCTATCCTTGTACGAAGTTCCACTTGTGCTACCGCTGCTATAGAGGCTAATGCTTCCCCACGGAATCCCATGGTCTGCAAAGCAAACAAATCGGCAGCTTCACGTATTTTCGAAGTAGCATGACGTTCAAAGGCCAGTCGAGCATCTGTTTCCGACATACCCTTGCCATCATCAATCACCTGAATGGAAGTTTTCCCAGCGTCGGTTACCAACACATCAATGTGTTTGGCACCAGCATCCACTGCATTTTCCACCAATTCCTTAATGACAGAAGCCGGTCGTTGAATAACTTCACCAGCCGCAATCTGATTGGCTACCGAATCGGGTAGCAAACGTATAATATCACTCATAGATATTCATGAATTAAAAAGAAAGTTGCCCTGTCACCAAATAATGAAGAACATAACAAGCAATGGCTAATGCGACTAACAAAGTTGCAAACGTCAAAGGCTTACGGTTGCTTTCCTTCCGACGCTTCAAATGTTTAGTGGCATCTACAAACTTACCTCGGATTCTTTCTTCGGCAGTTGTTTCTTCCGGAGGTAACATTCCCAAATCACGTTTAGCATTTGCTTCTATCTTAGCTAATTTTTCTTTCCGCTCATCTACATAAATGTACTGATGATTGAAGGCGCGTGGCTTTTCCGTTTTAAACATTCCCATATCTTATTCCTCCTTCTTTAACTGTTCTTTTTTAACCTGCTCTTTCTTAAACAAATTCTGGTTAGGCAAAGGTGCCCCACTACGAGTACTCTTCTTCAGCACTTGGTCGGCACTCTTGGCCCGCCAATTGAATATATCCTGTTTATTGAGTGGACGGATATAGTCAAACCAAGCAAAATTGTCCAACTTCATCTGTTTAGGGGGCAACTGGTCCATCGGATAAAAAGTCCCTTTCGGTTGAGGGAACATGACTCCTCTGGTAAGTTTCCGGTTCTCTAAATACATATTCAGTTCACCGCCTTCCATCACATTCATCCCCATCAATGTACTGTCTTTTTCCATGGGATAATAAATCACGCGAACCGAGCCAATCACATCCACTCTATGCATTTCACCGTTCGTAAAGTAAGCCTTCATATCCTTGCCCGTCACCTGATTATAATTCACAGAATCCAACTTTTCTACCGACAATGTCTGGTTATGAATATGTGCCCAATCAATAGTGCTGTCGTTCATATACACCATCACCTCTTCTCCCAACAACTGTTGGTTTCCATTCCAGAGAATAGGATCCCGATACATGGTCAAACAACTATCTTTGGTAGAGAACACCAACGAATCGCACACTCCTTGCACATCGGTACGGAAGAAACGCACTTTATGATAAGCTCTGGTCTCTCTATACATAGAGTCCGTATCAAGGGAAAAAGTAAAGAGTTGCAATGTATCGCCATGCAAGAACAAGCTATCACCTTGCGAATAATCCACCGCAACAGCACTATCCGTTGCAACAGCATATTTGGACAATTCATTATAATAACAATAATTGCCAGTCAGCATATTCTTGTTGACTGTATCCGTAAAAATAACATCATAAAACGCTTCACCAAAACTCTGATTACGATCATAAAACAAACTGTCTCCCGTCAATTGTTTCCCTTCATTGGTTAATACCGACCGCTGTAACAATTCTGCTTGTCCGATAGCTGTATTATAAAAGCCCAATTCCGAATAGATATGGTTGTTATCGCCTTCAATGTCGGATGGTCCCACGATATTGGCAATTTTAGAAGCTGTATTGTAACGGAGTGTATCGGAAGTCAATGTAAAATTAGGATTCACCAATTTCACATCGTAATTGAAGACCGATTGTTTGGTAGCCGGACTGTATTCACCCCAATCCGAAGTCAGCACATTTTCTTCGTCCATCAGCGTACCACCGTCAAAGAAATAGCCCAAATTAAAGACTCTGTCATAGTTCAAGCTATCGGTAAGCAAAGTGGTTGTCTTGTTCTCCATCCGAACATTATAACGCACCTGAGCTATTTGCGTATTTCCATCGTAATAAGCATAATCTCCAAACAGTTTGAGTGTATCGGCTTGATCCATCCGGAAGTTTCCAAATGCCTCCAAAGAATTGGCCTTTTCGTAAAAATAGGCTGTATCACAATACATGTAAATACTATCGTGACGGAACTCCACATCGCCAATCAGGATTTGCGCTTCAGGGTTACTCTTATCTTTCTTCAGTATATCCGCATGAAGCAGATATACCTTACTTTTTGCCGGCCGGGCTGCATTGCGTCTGGGCTGCACCTGTGCCACCATGCAAAAGCCAAACAAGCACAGAATACTCAATAAGAATATTCTGCGCCTGCCTATATGTTGTCTCTTAGTTCTTTTCTCCAGCATTTTTCTGCGTTATTCCTTTATCCAACCGGGATACTTGAAGTCACACTTCGCCCAATCTTCGTTAATGCGTACATACGTACTTTTCTGCTTTTCCCTAATCCATTTTTCCAGTTTTTCTTCACCCAACTTGGCTTGGACAATAGATTTCAAACGTTGATAGTCTTCGGCAATGGTTGCCTTGTGACCTTCGATACGATTCTTTAGCTTTACAATAGCACAAACTTCCTTGCTATTCTTGTTCAACATGATGATGGGTTCTGATATTTCTCCAATCTTCAAGTTTTCCACAGCCTTAGCTACTTCTTGTGATACCATAGCCAAATCCTGCATTTCAAAACGTGCTGTTCCTGTATTAGGATTCACCATCAAACCGTGATTGTTACGTGTATCCTTGTCTTGTGAAATATAAGTTGCAGCTTCGTCGAAAGTAAATTTCTCTTTACGAATATCGTCGGCTATAGAATCCAAACGGAGTGCAGCCGCTTCCAAATCCTTGTCATCCACTTTCGGTTTAATGAGGATATGTCGATAACTCACACGGTCGCCACGTTTTTCGATAAGCTGTGCAATGTGATAACCATATTCTGTTTCAAACACCTTCGATGTCTTGTTGGGTTCTGTCAAGTTGAACACCACATTGGCAAACTGAGGCACCAATTGTCCGCGACCTGTAAAACCGTATTCCCCTCCCTTACGAGCCGAACCTGGGTCTTCCGAATAAAAACGTGCCAACATGCCAAACGAACTTTCGCCCGATTCGATACGTTCTGTAAAATCGCGCAACTGTTTCTTTACGCGGTCAATTTCTTCTTGCGGAATCTTTGGTTCCAAAGTCACAATCTGCACTTCCACTTGTGTAGGCACATAAGGAATACTGTCTTGCGGCAAGTTCTTGAAATATCGACGAACTTCGGCAGGCACAATCTTAATGTCACCAATAATCTTGCGCTGCATTTGCTGAGCCACTTTATTATTACGGATGTTTTCACGAAGCATTTCACGGATTTGCGTGGAAGTCTTATTGAAATATTCCTCCATCTTTTCTTTCGAGCCAATCTGTTCGATATACCAATCCATCTGAGTTTCTACATCAGCAAACACTTCCTGATCGGAAGCATACACACTATCAATTTCTGCCTGATGCAAGAACAGTTTTTGAATGGCCAATTGTTCAGGAATCACACAATAAGGGTCACCGTCAAACTTACGTCCCTCATATTGGGCATTCAACCGTTCGGCTTCCACATCCGATTTCAAGATAGCCTCATCGCCCACAACCCAAACCACTTCATCAATCACATTGTTTTGTGCCATTGCCGGAACGGCTGCAAACAGCACTGACAACAAGGCGAATGCTTTGATACACATTAACTTATTCATCTGATTGCAAATAAAAATAATTAATTCTGTTTCTTTCCGAAGCCTGGCGATACAAATCTTCCTTTACTTGTTCAATAAAGTTCACCCGCTTCAAATTTATCAATATTTCTGTTATTTCTGCTTTAGCGAAGTCCAACGGTTTAACTTTACCCTCTCCTTGGAAGTCCTCCACATGAAGAAAATAATGATAGGCCGTATCCTTCAGTTCCAAATTACGATTTCTGTCCAGATACTTCCCGTCAGTCTTCAATTCTTTTACAGGCACTATGGACGCAAGATCTTCCACCGGCTTCCACTGGTCGTAAAAGTAATCGTATGTTACCGCATTACGCAAACTGTATTTCTCCAATTTCTCAATGGCATCCTGTGTATTGCGTTTATACCATCGTCTTACGTCGGCCAACCCTTTCGAATGGAGTGGAACTTTTATAAAAAGTCCTTTTACAATCGGCTTTTCGAGTACAAAAAGAGATTTGTTCTTTTCATAATACTCTTTCACCTCCGCTTCGGTTATCTCGCCCGGAAGTTTCTGGTTCACCAATTCTTCTTGATAGACGTGCATGATAAGTGCCTTCCGATAATTTTCTACCAAAGCGGTAATCTTAGCATTATCAGGGATATTACCTTCTGCCTTATCAAACAGCAAAGCATCTTCCACCCATGTGCGGATATAATGTTCAGCAAAGAGCACGCTATCATCTTTTGACAGATTCAAGGGCATAGCTTGTCGCAAGTCCTCTTCATACAAGAACTTGCCAGCCACCCCTACCAAGGGCGTCATCCCTTTGTGGTCGTACTGTTGGCTACATCCCAACAATACCATAGCCCCACAAACCAATATTCCAAACTTCTTCAGTTTCATCATAATCTATCAAATAGCAGACGAAGATACAGCATTATTCCCTAACTTCCTTCATTATTAACGGTTTTTAAAACGTCTTCGTTTATTTCAACCTTTTATTTCTGTTGTAAAACATCCAACCAGTCGTTCTTATGAGCGTTTACAAAGTCTTGTACCACCCTCTCTTCAACGTCACGATAAGTCTCCGGTCCTTTCTTCAAAGCTTTCCCCATCACAAAAGTATAGGGCAATCCTTCCACCGGTTCAAATTCTCCACACTTGAATACCAACTTATCCACATACTTATTGGTTCCAATCGGAAAAAGTCCACATTCCAAACGTGTATTTTGTGAATCACCATTCCCTCTTTCCGCCAATTTCTTCCAACCCCGAAAATCTTGTTTCTTTAACGCCTTACGTATCCGCTTGGCCGCTTTCTTATCTTTACAATGCACCACAACACCTCTATAGTGCGGCAAATCCCACATATATTCCTTTCGATGACTTTTGAACCAGTCATCCAATTCATCTTCTGTATATGTCACCGGTGTGCGATATTTCTTCTCCAATGTCGCCACTAACAAAGCATCATGCAATTCTTCTTCCACCACTTGTATATCCGAAGCAACATTCGATGGTGCCTCCCGATATTCACGAGCAGTCCACATCAGCATGTGTATACCTTCAGGTGACAAGAAGGGGCGTGACACCTTACCTTGTTCCGTAGCCTCCACGCCTTCGCTCCATTCCTTTAGTAGATATACCTTCGGCATCCATACCGGCTTCCCTTGAGAAGCATCATGGGAATATTTCAAAGCCAAGCCCTCAAAATTTTCCTCTTGACTTGCCACCGTATAGAGCGAATCCATCAATCGTTTTTCGTCCGTCGTTGTTCGGGTATTCGCCTGTTGTGCAATTCTCAGGGTAAGTACCGTCAGCCTTATCCATTCACTCCGTTGAAACGTGGTCTTAGGAAAATCTTCCTTCCTTGTTTCCTGGAATTGCATAGAGGACCGATAGTGCTTCCACTGCACCTTGAAAGCTGGAAGCGTATCCATTCCCAGAGCCTTAGCCACTTGCACCTTTCGTTGGAATTCTCCGGTATGTGATAACACATATTCTCCTTGCGTCCATCCAACGACGGACACAAGGAGACATATCAAAACACCGGTCAATCTACGCGGCATTATTCCCTTATTTATTGAGGACGGCTATAGTTAGGCGCCTCACTGGTAATAGCAACATCGTGCGGATGACTTTCGGCTACCCCTGCATTGGTAATGCGTGTAAACTTGGCATTATGCAACTTTTGGATATTGGCAGCACCGCAATAACCCATACCGGCACGCAAACCACCTACCAACTGATAAATCACTTCGTACAATGTTCCCTTATAAGGTACACGTGCAGCAATACCTTCCGGCACCAACTTCTTCACTTCTGTCACACCACCTTGGAAATAGCGATCGGCCGAGCCATGTTCCATAGCTTCCAACGAGCCCATACCACGATATGACTTGAACTTACGTCCGTTAAAGATAATGGTATCACCTGGCGCTTCTTCAGTTCCAGCTACCAACGAACCGATCATTACACTATAACCACCGGCAGCCAAAGCCTTCACCACGTCGCCCGAATAGCGCAAACCACCATCGGCAATCAAAGGCACACCTGTACCTTCCAATGCCTTGGCTACATCGTATACAGCCGACAACTGAGGTACACCCACACCGGCTACCACACGGGTTGTACAGATAGAACCCGGGCCGATACCCACCTTCACTGCGTCTGCACCGGCTTCGACCAACATCTTGGCTGCTTCGCCTGTAGCAATATTACCCACAACAATATCAATACCTGGGAAACGTTGTTTAGCTTCCTTCAGCTTTTCAATCACTCCTTTTGAGTGTCCGTGAGCCGTATCGATTACAATAGCATCTGCACCGGCATCCACCAATGCTTGCATACGTTCCATTGTATCGGCTGTAACACCCACACCGGCTGCCACGCGCAAACGTCCCTTACTATCCTTGCAAGCCATAGGTTTGTCCTTAGCCTTAGTAATATCCTTATAAGTAATCAGTCCCACCAACTTACCTTTATCGTCTACCACCGGCAACTTTTCAATCTTGTTTTCCTGCAAGATTTGTGCAGCGGTTTCCATATCTGTCCCTTGATGAGTAGTGATAATGTTTTCCTTGGTCATCACTTCGTCAATACGCTTGTTCAGTTCGCGTTCAAAACGAAGGTCACGATTGGTCACGATACCCACCAAATAGTTTTCATCATCTACCACAGGTATACCACCAATGCGGTATTCCGACATAAGTTCGAGCGCATCTTTTACGGTAGAACCACGCTTAATGGTTACAGGATCATAAATCATACCGTTTTCGGCACGTTTCACGATGGCCACCTGGCGTGCCTGTTCTTCGATAGACATGTTCTTATGAATAACACCGATGCCACCTTCGCGCGCAATGGCGATGGCCATTTTCGATTCGGTCACCGTATCCATAGCGGCGGTAACGAAAGGAATTTTCAACTCAATGTTGCGTGAGAACTTGGTCGAGAGTTCGACTGTTTTAGGCAAAACTTCTGAATAAGCGGGGATTAACAATACATCATCATACGTCAATCCGTCCATAACGACTTTATCTGCAATAAATGAAGACATAGGCTTAATGCTTTTAAATTTATTGCGTGCAAATATACAATTTTTATTCATAATGGTGAAATATTTACCTGTGTTTTTCATCAGATTTTTCTTCATGGTTTTACATTGAATATCGAAGGGTCTAAGCTTCTATATACTTCAGCACTTTAAACAAGACAGAGCGACCCATACACAAACAAAGGTTAAACTTTCTTCTCCCTTCAAAGAAAGATGAACTTTTCATCTACCCTCTTGTTTTTCTTCTACAAAACCGAGAGATACGGATAATAATAACCTAAAACTTTGTAGAAGTATGAAAAAAGTATTTCCTATTTTATTGATGACGGCGGCCGTCTTCGCAAGTTGCGAAAAAGGAGCCGATTCCGACCAACTGGACAACAAGTTCGTGGTATACACCAACTATGACAAGAATGCAAGCTTCGGCTCGTTCAGTACGTATTACTTGCCCGACAGTATCCTGATAATCGGCGACAAACAAGAAGCCGAATATTGGCAGGACGAAAACGCACAGCAAATCATTGCGGCTTATGCAACCAATATGAACAACCGTGGCTATGTGCGTACCTATACTAAAGAAGAAGCCAACTTGGGTTTACAAGTGAGCTATGTAAAGAGCACGTACTACGTAACCAACTTTGGCCAACCGGAATGGTGGTGGGGATATCCCGGCTACTGGGGAACACCCTACTGGGGAAACTGGGGAGACTGGTATTATCCATACGCAGTAACCTACTCATACAGCACCGGTTCCTTCTTGACAGAACTATTGAACTTGGAAGCCCCACAAGGACAAACCGAAAAATTACCTGTACTCTGGACAGCTTACATGAGTGGATTGTTGAGCGGCTCGACTTCGGTTAACGTAAATTTGGCCGTACAAGCAGTAAACCAAGCTTTTACCCAATCCACTTATCTGCAAGCTACCCGATAATAGGGGCTATTCATCAACCTATAAAATAACAGATTATGAAAACTATGAAATATTGTTTCTACAGAGTGATGGCCGCAGCGGCATTTACTCTTGCATTTGCCCTTCCCTCAAAGGCTCAAATGAACGAGAATTATTATGCCAACATTGACTGGCAGTACAACTTCCCTTTAGGCATTGACTTTGCCGACAAGTCAAGCGGATGGGGCATGAACTTCGAAGGCGGATACTTTGTAACCGAAAACTTCTCGGTAGGCGCGTTCCTGTCTTACCACAGCAACCACAAGTATATCCCCCGACAAAACATTATTTTGAACGAAGGGGCCACACTGAACACTGACCAGCAACATACCTTATTCCAACTGCCTTTTGGCGCCACCGGCCGATACACTTTCAATCGTGGCGAAGTATTCCAACCGTACATAGCCGCCAAGATTGGTGTTCAATACGCCAAACTCTCTTCGGAATTCAACGTGTTCGAAAACCGTGACAACACCTGGGGCTTCTACATTTCGCCCGAAGTGGGTATTAACATCTTCCCATGGTTCTATAAACCGGGCTTCCACATTGCTGCCTATTATGGCTATGCCACCAACAGCGGTCATCTGATGACATACAGTGTTGACGGTATGAGCAACTTCGGATTAAGAGCCGGTATTGCTTTCTAAAAACAAATAGTGGATGCATCGAATATGCATCCACTTATTTTTTATGCACAGTCTCCATCTGTTTTAATTGGCCATTTCGGATATGAACTTGATACGTACCAAACGGATTTCATCTTCCGTATAGTCACCACCCAATTCCTCCATCGCATCGTCTATCTTGTCTGTTTCTGATTCCTTGAAATACTCGTAGATGTCGAGTAAATGGTCTTCATCCATAATCTCATCCAAGAAATAGTCGATATTCAGACGAGTACCCGAATAAACAATGGCTTCCACTTCGTCAAGCAATTCACCAAATTCCAATCCCTTGGATACGGCTATATCGTCGAGCGCCACTTTACGGTCTATAGCTTGAATGATAGAAACTTTTATTTTAGACTTATTGGCTACGGTACGTACCCGCAAGTCTTCCGGACGTTCAATTTCATTCTCGTCACAATGACGTTTGATGAGTTCACAGAATTCCTTACCGTAACGTTTCGCCTTGCCGGCGCCTACTCCCGGAATATTTTGTAACTCTTCAAGCGTAACCGGATAAGTGGTAGCCATGGCCTCGAGCGACGGATCCTGAAAGATGACATATGGAGGCACGTCTAACTTCTTAGACATTTTCTTACGCAAGTCCTTAAGCATAGAATACAGAGCGGGGTCTACCGCACAGCTTCCGCCGCTGCGTACCGGTGCGTCATCTTCTTCAGTTTCATCAAAATCGGTATCTTCCACAATCTTGAATGAAACCGGTTTCTTCAAGAATTTATGCCCTGCAGGAGTAACCTTGAGCAACCCGTAATTCTCTACATCCTTACTTAAATAACCAGCTATCAACGCCTGACGAATGACGGCATTCCACATCTTTTCGTCTTCGCCTTCACCAGTTCCAAACACTTCCAGTTCTTCGTGTCGATGAGCCAAGATTTCTGAAGTTTCCTTACCCATCAACAGATTAATTATATGGTCTGATTTAAATTTTTCCTTTACAGCTATGACTGCTTCAATCACAGCACACAATGATTCTTGTGCTTCCACTTGTTTCTTAGGAGTTAAACAGTTATCACAATTTCCACAATTCTCTTCTGTATATGTCTCGCCAAAATAATGCAGCAACGACTTACGACGGCACACTGACGACTCGGCATAAGCCTCGGTTTCGCGCAACAGCTCATCGTTCACATCCTTTTCGGACACCGGCTTTCCCTGCATAAACTTACGGAGCTTCTGCATATCCTTATTGGAATAGAAGGCTACACACAAACCTTCGCCACCATCACGACCGGCACGCCCTGTTTCCTGATAATAACCTTCCAGACTCTTGGGCATATCGTAATGAATAACAAAACGAACGTCGGGTTTGTCAATACCCATACCAAAAGCTATGGTAGCTACAATGATATCGATGTTTTCCTTGATGAAATCATCTTGTACCGCCGAACGGACATTCGATTCCATACCGGCATGATAAGCACTGGCATTAATACCGTTGGCACGAAGGATTTCGGCCAGTTCTTCCACCTTCTTTCGGCTGAGACAATAAATAATTCCCGATTTGCCAGAATGGGTCTTGATAAATTTGATAATATCCTTATCCACATCATTACCCTTACGGCGTACTTCGTAATACAGATTAGGGCGATTGAACGACGATTTATATTCACGTGCATCGGGCATGCCCAATATCTTCTTGATATCTTCGCGCACCTTTTGCGTAGCGGTTGCCGTCAGTGCTATGATGGGCGCACGGCCTATCATATTCACAATGGGACGGATACGACGATATTCAGGACGGAAGTCGTGTCCCCATTCCGAAATACAGTGCGCCTCGTCAATGGCATAGAAGGAAATCTTCACATTCTTGAGGAATTCTACATTTTCGTCCTTGGTCAACGATTCAGGAGCCACATACAGCAGCTTGGTTTTTCCGCTGAGAATATCCGACTTAACCTGTTCTATAGCCGACTTATTCAATGAAGAGTTCAAGAAATGAGCCACTCCGTCTTCTTCGCTATAGTTACGCATGGCATCCACTTGATTCTTCATCAAGGCAATCAAAGGAGAAATGACTACTGCTGTTCCTTCCATCATCAAGGAAGGTAACTGATAGCAAAGCGACTTACCACCTCCAGTGGGCATCAATACGAATGTATCGTTACCGGCCAAGAGGTTTTCAATAATAGCTTCCTGGTCACCCTTAAATGTGTCAAAGCCGAAATACTTCTTCAGCGTTTCTGTCAGATTCATTTTCTCCGCCATAAATAATCGTTTTTCAGGTTATCGATTCGTTCAAATCTTAGTTTCTAACAAAGTTATAAACAAGTTCTGAAATTATACGAATTTTGAGGGAACTATTTTACAGAAAAAATGCATTTTTCTTTATCTCACCAATATAAAGTGAATCTATCAGGCATTTTGCAAGCGCGAAAGGTTTGTTTTTTCCATTTGCTGCTTGGCAAAATCCAAAGTCACTTCATACTTCTTCACCTTTTGCGACGGGATATCGAACATCACATCCATCATGATGGTTTCGACAATAGAGCGCAACCCGCGGGCACCCAACTTATACTCCATCGCCTTGTCCACTACAAACTCATAGACTTCGGGAGCGAAGGTCAGTTTCACGCCGTCCATCTCGAACAACTTGATATATTGTTTGATGATGGAGTTTTTCGGCTCGGTCAAGATATTTCGCAAAGCGTCTCTATCCAACGGATTCAAATAAGTAAGAATCGGCAGACGACCGATGATTTCGGGTATCAATCCAAAAGACTTCAAGTCTTGCGGAGCAATATACTGCATCATGTTCTTACGGTCTATCTTTACCGTTTCCTTCTGTGCGCCATAACCTACTACATTCGTATTGAGTCGCTGGGCAATTTTCCGTTCGATACCATCAAAGGCCCCCCCACATATAAAAAGGATATTCTTAGTGTTCACCGCAATCATCTTCTGATCCGGATGCTTGCGTCCACCTTGAGGCGGTACATTCACTACAGAGCCTTCTAATAGTTTCAACAAACCTTGTTGAACCCCTTCACCACTTACATCGCGGGTGATAGAAGGATTATCTCCCTTGCGAGCAATCTTGTCTATTTCGTCAATGAAGACAATGCCCCGTTCGGCTTCGGCTACATTATAGTCGGCTACCTGAAGCAAGCGAGTAAGCAAACTTTCAATATCTTCGCCCACATAACCAGCTTCGGTAAGTACCGTAGCATCGACAATGGTAAAAGGAACCTTCAACAACTTAGCAATGGAACGAGCCAGCAAAGTCTTCCCTGTACCTGTACTTCCCACCATGATGATGTTAGACTTTTCAATTTCCACATCATCCTTACCAGGTTTCTGCAACAAGCGCTTGTAGTGGTTATACACAGCTACCGACAGATAGCGCTTGGCATCGTCCTGACCAATGACATATTGGTCAAGGAAAGCCTTGATGTCCTTGGGTTTGGGGAGTTCTTTCAAATTCAGTTCACCCGCTCCATCGACGCTTCCTTTCAAGGCTTCCTGTACAATTTCGTATGCCTGTTGCGAACAATTGTCGCAAATGTAACCGTTCATACCTGTAATCAGGAATCCCACTTCGGTTTCAGAGCGTCCGCAGAAACTACATTTTCTTTTAGTTCTTGATGTTTTATAATCTTCCAACGTAAAATCCTTTTAGAATATATACCTTATTATTATAAAGACGGTTTGCGTGAAAGCACTTCGTCTATCATGCCGTATTCCTTGGCTTCTTGAGCGGTCATCCAATAATCGCGGTCAGAATCGGCCCATACTTTATCAAACTCGGTATGCGAATGTTCAGCAATGATATTGTAGAGCTCCTTCTTCAACTTAGCTATTTCGCGTGCGGTGATTTCAATGTCCGAGGCTTGTCCTTGTGCTCCACCCATAGGTTGGTGAATCATGACACGCGAATGGGTAAGCGCCGAACGCTTGCCTTCCTGTCCGGCCACCAGCAACACCGCAGCCATGGAAGCGGCCATACCTGTACAAATGGTAGCCACATCGCTATTGATAAACTGCATGGTGTCATAAATGCCCAATCCGGCATATACCGATCCGCCCGGCGAATTGATATAGATAGATATATCCTTCGTATTGTCTACAGAATCCAGATATAACAACTGAGCCTGCAAGGTATTGGCAGTATAATCATTGATTTCAGTACCTAGAAAGATGATGCGGTCCATCATCAAACGAGAGAACACATCCAACTGAGTAACATTCAGCTGACGTTCTTCCAAAATATAAGGATTCAAATAACCGGCTTGCGATTTGATTACATCGTCGAGCACCAGGCTATTCATACCTAAATGCTTGGTTGCATACTTCTTAAAATCATTCATATTTCATCTGATTTATTGTTTGTACAAAAAAGAGGCTTTCTACCTTCTTTTCCGTCGGCAAAAGTACAAAATTCAATATATGTACCAAACTTTTTGTCTACGAAATATGAGGGTAAAAAGCCTCTTTTTTTCAATAAGGGATATTATCCTATCCTAATTTTACTTAAGCAAGTTGTTGAATTCCTCTACAGTAACTTCCTTGTTGTTCAAAGCAGCCTTGTTCTTCAAAGCAGCAGCCAACTTCACTTCAACCGCACGGTTAACCAAGCCTTCTATATTTTCCTGCTTCTTCAACATTTCCTTGGCATAGTTTTCCAACATTTCTTCCGGCAAGTTCATCATACCGTATTGAGCGAATTGCATACGAGTATTTTCCTTAGCCATATTCAAAACATCTTCTTGCTCAACCTTGATTTGGTTAGCAGCAACCAACTGTTCCTTGATGAGGTGCCATGTAAGTTCTTCAATGCTCTTATCGTAGTTTTCTTCTACAAAAGCTTCACCCTTTTCCTGGTTGTTGAGGAGCATAATCTTCTTGAGCAATGCATCAGGGTATTCGAGTTTACCTACCTTACCCATCAAATAGGTACGAACATCGAGCAAGAACTTATAGTTGCTATCAGCTACAAACTGAGCAGCAATACCCTCCTTAATCTTTCCGCGGAATTCTTCTTCACTCTTTACAGCGCCTTCACCAAATACTTGGTCAAACAATTCCTGATTAAGTTCTGCTGGGATAGCACGAGTGATTTCTTCAATCTGGAAGCTGAAGTTAGACTTCATTTCTGCAACTTCTTCCTTCTTGATTTTCAAGAGTGAAGAAAGTTCGGCTTCGTTACCTTCGAATGCGGTATTTGGGTTGAATACCAATACATCATTCACCTTAGCGCCGCTGAAGATAGCCTTTTGTTCTTCGTTCTTCATGTATGAAGGCATCATTACTGCACCTTCTACTTGAATACCACCTTCGAGGGTGTTTCCTTCTTCATCAAGCTGAGCGAGCAAACCTTTTACCATATCACGATCTTGGTAATCGTTCACTTTGTCATATTTAGAAGCACGCTGAGCGTACATATCTACTTGCGACTGTACCATTTCGTCAGAAACGGTGATGGTATAGTAATCAAGTGTATCGTTTTCTGTAATTTCGGCATTGAATTCAGGAGCCAAAGCGATATCGAACACGAATTCGAAGTTTTCTTGTGTATCGAAATCAATTACTGGCATCTTTTCTTCGTTTGGCAACGGCATACCGAGCATGTTCACCTTGTTTTCACGGATGTATTCGTTCACCTTTTCCTGCATCAAACGGTCTACTTCTTCAGCAGTAACCGATTTTCCGAACTGCTTCTTGATAAGGCTCATTGGAACCATACCCTTACGGAAGCCCGGGATGTTAGCCTTCTGACGGTAAGTCTTCAGCACTTTTTCTACCTTTTCCTGATAATCAGCTTTTTCAATATTAACGGTAAGCAATGCGCTCACCTTGTCAACGTTTTGCAATGAAATATTCATTTCCTTCTATCTATTATTTAATTATTACTTTCTGAATTTACACAAATCGGCTGCAAAATTAGTGTTTTATCTTTCAATCACCAAACCAACAAGGTAAAAGTTTCTAAACGAAATGATTTTAGCTCCGGTTTTATTCAACAAATCATCCAACAAATCCGT
>CAZJFI010000009.1:0-23903 GCA_964545265.1 uncultured Phocaeicola sp. | reverse complement strand
AACCACTTAAACCATCGGTACGGGCAGCTGCTTTCTGCAACATTTCGTAGGCTTCCTGAATAACCGGATTAATCTGTGTATAATCCTTCTTCATGTTCTTCTGCGAAATTTCGAAGAGCTTCCCTTCGGCTTGTTGCATGAGTTCATCCACATCTTGTGTCTCATCAAATGCCAAGGTTTGTATATTGCTGGTAAAAGTAATCAGCTCACGAGCTAAAAACTTTTGTGCAATGATACGTGCATGATATTCAATGTGTGCCGATGAAGCTACCTTACCACTTAACTGGGTAATGTAAAAAGGACCACCAACCTCTTCCAAGTCACCGGTTGTTCGTAGTTGTTCGGCTACCGTCAAGATATCAATAGGTTGTTGGCGCATAGCCAATGTAGTGATAGCCTTGTACAACAACTGGTGACGATGTTCATAGAAAGACTCCGGACGAAGGATTTCACTAACTATTGAATAAGCGTCTTTTTCAATCATCAACGCACCCAAAACCGCTTCTTCGATTTCGGGAGCCTGTGGCTGTAGATGTCCGTATTCATCTACAGGTTTTGCTTTGCTGGCCGCTCTTGTAGAACGGGTATTTCTTCTTTGTTCTGCCATTTGGATTTTTTAAGGAATGCAAATATAGCTTTTTCTAAAATAAAATCTCTATATTTGAGCGTTATTTTAATAACAATACAATTAACAGATGAATTAACAATTTTATCAGTGACTTATGATTACATATCCGAATGCAAAAATTAACTTGGGACTTAACATCACAGAAAAGCGCCCTGATGGTTATCATAACTTGGAAACTGTGTTCTATCCTATTCCCTTGCAAGATGCTTTGGAAGTGACCCGATTGGAAAAAAATAAGGAATATACACTTAAATTAAGTGGTACTCCTATCGAAGGTGATTCTGAACACAATCTAGTAGTGAAAGCATATCGTCTGTTGAAACAAGACTTTCCACACATAACCGGTATAGATATCCATATGTATAAGCATATCCCAACTGGAGCCGGTTTAGGTGGAGGTTCTGCTGATGCAGCTTTCATGATTAAACTACTGAATGAAAAATTCAAGCTAAACCTTGAAATCGCCCAAATGGAAGAATATGCTGCCCGTTTGGGAGCCGATTGTGCTTTCTTCATCCAAAATAAACCAGTATTTGCTACGGGTATTGGTAATGTATTTACTCCTATCAGCTTGTCATTGAAAGGTTATTACTTAGTATTGGTGAAACCCGACATCTTTGTTTCTACCAAAGAGGCTTATGCGCTGACACGTCCGCAACAGCCTGCTATTTCCATTAATAAGATTATTCAACAACCTATAGAAACATGGAAAGACCAATTAAAAAATGATTTTGAGGCAAGTGTATTCCCACAATTTCCTGAAATCGCAGCCATTAAAGATAAATTATATGACATGGGGGCAATCTATGCTTCGATGAGCGGATCGGGTTCTTCCGTTTATGGAATTTTCAAAGAATCTATTCCCTATGTGGATGAAGTGTTCAGCGGATGCTTCTGTCGCCAACGAGCATTGGAGTAATCACTCCAATGCCCATGGCATCCATTTCTGGTAATCCACGTCTTTAAACATTTCTGCTTTGGTAACGTGGGTATCTATTTCTTGTTTGCCAAGTAAGAACTTATCAACGAAAGCTTCTACTTCCGGGTATTGGCTTTCGGGTAACATACAATGCATATGATCTGCTACGATAGAAAATCCCATTCGGTCTTCAATACCAAAGGTTTCCCATACCTTTCGAGCGGCTTGGCAAGATACGTAATTTGATTCTTCGGCCAACCATTCATAATCAGGATTGCCTAATACAAGTAATGCGCGTGGAGCAATCAAGGCAGCAAGTTCATGATGATCCATCGGCAAACGGCTTACATTCTTTTCAGCATATTGAAACATACTTTCCAAGAACCATGAATGATTGGTTCTTCCTAAAGTTTCTACATTCCCTAAGGTTTCAGAAACACGCCATGAGTTCATTCCGCCACCACCAGGTTCCTGAGCAATGGTTAATGCTATACGTTCATCGAATGCACCTGCATATAGAGCCATTTTACCAGCAAAGGAACAACCGGTAATTCCTATATGTGACAAGTCAATGCGTGAAGCTTCACCAACAATTTCCAAGCCATCAATCAATCGACTAACTCCCCATGGCCAAGCACTGTATGCTCCCATTGCTACGTGTTCAGGGTATAACTTATTGATAGGCTCCTCTCCTCTTTTTTGTGTATGTGACATTACTTGAGTAAAATTGAAAGCAATGCCGGCAATGTTTCGTTCTTCAAATATTGCACGAGGTAATGAACCCGTAGGAAATCCAACGCCGATGATAGCCGGGAAAGGACCTTCACCTTCTGGATATTTGATGGAAGCTCTTAATGTCAGAGTCTGCCCTTTTTCATGCACAATAACCACAAGGGTATCTGAATCCATCCATGCTTCAATGCTATCTTTGGATACCATCGGTTTAGAACCTAACTCATAATGTTGCATTTGCTGAATAATTTCTGATCGGCGACGTTTCCAATCTTTGAATTTTGTGGAACGACCACTACCGTCTGCCCATGCAAAAGGATCGGGCAAAGTTTGTATCTCTACAGCTTGCTCCAATGTTGGCAATTCTATTGCAGGAAATCCTTCAGAGGTGTTTTCTACATTATAAACTAAAGGAATAGACTGGTTATTACAAGCTGTTAGCATTATAAATAAACTTGTAATCCATGCAGATAATAAACATTTGCTTTTCATGGTTAATGGATTTTAAATGATGATGCTGCAAATATAGTATTTTTTTTAATAAGATGGTTATAAATAAGTTATTCCCCTACTCACGTAGGGGAATAACCACAACACAAACACAAAATAAAACACGACAAAACTACTTTACAAGTATCTGTCTGTACATTTAGCACAACTTACCTCGACCACATATTCACATATACACAAGAGGTTGCAGAAAACTTGTATATTTAACAACGCTTATGAGAACGTTGTTGTTCATTAATATTTTTATTAAGAGGGTATCTTATTGAATACCATCTTCTCTCAATTTCTTTTGCCAAGCCCATGCAGAACGTAATGTGTCTTCAATGGTAGATTCAGCCTTCCATCCTAATACATTATTGGCTCTGTCAGGATTTGCCCAAACTTGTTCAATATCACCAGCACGACGACCTACTATCTGATAGTTCAACTTAACACCGGTTGATTCTTCAAATGCATGAATTAATTCAAGTACGGAAAGTCCGCGACCTGTACCGATGTTAAAGACTTCAACCTTTTCTTCCTGCTTTTGCTTCATGATACGGTCCATAGCAACCACGTGTGCCTTAGCCAAATCGACTACATTAATATAGTCACGAATACAAGAGCCATCAGGAGTGTTATAATCGTCACCGAATACACTTAATTTTTCGCGGATACCGATAGCAGTCTGTGTAAGGAATGGAATCAAGTTTTGTGGTACACCATTAGGTAATTCACCTAATAAAGCTGTTGGATGTGCACCAATTGGGTTGAAGTAACGCAGCAAGATAGCATTGATAGGTGCCCCGGATTTGATGAAATCTCGGATAATTTCTTCATTAATCTGTTTGGTATTTCCATATGGTGATTCAGCAACCTTAATTGGTGCTTCTTCTGTAACCGGTAGAATGTCTGGCTGACCATACACAGTACATGAAGAAGAGAAGATGATTCCTTCAACTCCATGCTTTGGCATTAATTCCAATAAGTTAATGAGAGATACCAAGTTATTACGATAATACAATAAAGGCTTTTGTACAGATTCTCCTACAGCTTTACTTGCTGCAAAATGTATAATACCTTTTATACCTTTATACTTAGTAAACAAAGCATCCAAACCTTCATAATCCAAACAATCTAATGTTTCAAAAGAAGGGCGAATACCTGAAACTTCAGCAATATTATCAACTACATCAGCACGTGAATTGGATAAATTATCCACAATCACTACTTCATAACCACTATTTTGTAATTCAACTACTGTGTGTGATCCAATATAGCCTGTTCCTCCTGTTACTAAAATCTTATCTTTCATAACTAACGATTAATTATTTCTCAATTTATAAACGCAAAAATAAGTATAAAAAATGAATTAATGATAAATTTGTGCATTTAATTTTAATAAAAAAAGTCTGATGCTTGAACATCAGACTTTTATATTGCTTTATTCAAATTAGATTATACACCAAATAAAGCAGCCAAACCTTTATCGACTCCCGAGAAGCCCATAAATGCCATAGCCAACAAACCGGCTGTTACCAATGCAATGGCCATACCGTCCATTCCCTTCGGAATGTTTACCAAGCTCAACTGTTCGCGGATACCTGCAAACAGAATCATAGCCAATGCAAAACCGATAGCTGTAGCAAAAGCAAAGACTACACCAGTAAGCAAGCCCGGTTCCAACCCTTGTGCATTGTAAGTACCATTGGCAACCAAGATAGCTACACCCAAGATACAGCAGTTGGTAGTAATCAAAGGAAGGAACACACCCAATGCCTGATAAAGGGCAGGTGATACTTTCTTCAAGATGATTTCAACCATCTGTACCAAAGCAGCAATAATCAAAATAAAGGCGATGGTCTGCAAATATTCCAATCCGAAAGCTTCAAGTACAAACTTCTGTACAATATAGGTAACGATTGTAGCAATAACCAACACGAATGCTACTGCAGCACCCATACCCGTAGCCGTTTCGACTTTCTTAGATACACCGAGAAACGGACAAATACCCAAGAACTGTGACAACACGATGTTGTTCACAAAGATAGCGGTAATAAATATCAATATATATTCCATATTCTTTCTGTTTTACGGGTTATGCTTTCTTCAACTTATTCACAATCGCAATCAGGAAGCCCAAGGCAATGAATGCTCCCGGAGCAAGCACGAACACCAGCATACCGTATTCTTCCGGCATGATAGCGATGTCGAACAACTTGCCTGTACCCAAGAACTCGCGTACACCACCGAGCAAAGTCAAAGCCAAGGTGAAACCAAGACCGATACCGATACCATCGAAGATAGAGGCAATCGGGCCATTCTTGGCTGCAAAGGCTTCGGCACGTCCCAAAATGATACAGTTTACTACAATCAACGGGATGAACAAGCCCAATGTAGCATACAATGCCGGAACAAAGGCCTGCATCACCATCTGGAGGATAGTCACCAACGAAGCAATGACCACAATGTATGAAGGAATACGCACCATATCAGGAACGATATTCTTGATACAAGAAATCAGGAAGTTGGAGAATATCAATACCGCCATGGTAGCCAATCCCATGCCCATACCGTTGATGGCTGAGGATGTGGTACCCAAAGTAGGACACATACCTAAAAGGAGTACAAACGTAGGATTTTCCTTGATAATCCCGTTCATCAATACTTTAAAATTATTCATAATCTGTTCTCCTTTCTTTATTATTCATGATGATGACCACATTGGCCAGTACATACTTTTGTAGAATCGTTTTCACACATCTTCACTTCGGTTTCAGTAGCAGCAGCTTGTTGGGTTGCGCCACTGGTAGTGTCTACATTCTGTCCGCTATAGGCTGCATAAGCAGCATTTACTGCACTCAAGAAAGCACGTGAAGTAATGGTAGAAGCTGTGATGGCATCCACATCTCCTCCATCGTTCTTGACAGTTAAAGGAGATTTTCCAGGATTCTTACCGGTGATGTCACCTTTCTGTCCCTTCTTGAACCAGTCGGCAGCCTTAGAACCCAAACCGGGAGTTTCGGCATGACTCAACAAGGAGTAATCAATAATGTTACCTTCCTTATCGAAACCTACCAATACATTCAATGCACCACCGAAACCGTTGGCTGATGATTCAACAGCAGCACCGATAAATTCACCACCCTTGGTAGCCTTATAAATCTTATAGGTAGCACCATTCAACTCAATGCTTTCGGGTGCTTCGGCCGGATTATTGTCGAATCCAGGAACCACCAATTGTATAGCATCACTCAATGCCTTAGCATTAGCTTCGGCGATAGGACCTTTTGTCAATTCGTTGACATAGCCCAACAAGGCTCCGGCTACTACAGCAATACCTGTAAGCACGATAGCCATGTTTTTCAAAGATGATTCTAACTTTTTCATTTCTTCACTACCTCCCCGAATCTTTTAGGTTTACAATAGGTATTGATGAGCGGTGTAAAGGCATTCATGATAAAGATAGCAAACGACATACCTTCCGGATAAGCACCGAAGTTACGGATCACTACTGTCAAGAAACCGATAGCCACACCGTAGATAATCATACCCTTATGAGTCATAGGTGAAGTGACATAGTCGGTAGCCATAAAGATAGCACCCAACATCAAACCACCTGTGAACAATACAGAAATAGGATCGGCATATACCGGATTAGCCAAATGCATCAAACCGGCAAACACAAAGACTGTTCCCAAGATAGAAACTGGAATATGCCAAGAAATGATCTTCTTCCACAACATGTAGGCAAAGCCCAACAACAAAGCTGCAGCACTGATTTCACCCAAACAACCGGCACCCATCTGACAACTATCAGGAATACCAATTAACAAACTCATAGCACTTGGCAATTGTTCCAATACTGAAGCGTCACCCGAAGTAATAGCTTGTTTCATGATTGCCAGTGGAGTGGCTCCTGTTTGTGCATCCAAATAAGATGTCCATTGTCCGGCTGTAGGCCAAGAAGTCATCTGTACAGGGAAAGAAATCAACAAAAAGATACGACCCACCAATGCCGGATTGAACGGATTACATCCCAAACCACCGAAAGTCATCTTACCAATACCGATGGCAACCAATGCACCGATAATGATAATCCAAATAGGCAAGTTGGATGGCAAGTTGAATGCCAACAACAAACCAGTCAATGCAGCCGAACCATCACAAATGGTACAAGCTTCTCTCTTCAAAATGAACTTAGTAATGGCCCATTCGAAGAACACACAGGCAGCAACCGATGTCAAAGTTACTACCAATGCACCCAAACCAAACGCAAACAACGAAACCAGCAACGCGGGAACTAAAGCGATTATTACGCCATACATGTTCTTTTGTATGCTGTCACCGCTATGTACGTGGGGGGATAATGATACAATTAATTTATTTGCCATTGTTTTTTACTTTTTAGCATTACGTGCACGGATGATACCTCCTACTGTACCTTTACCCAAACGGATATAGTCCAATAAGTAGCGGTGTGACGGGCAAGTGAACTGACACGAGCCACATTCGATACACGACATTACATCTTCTTTTTCTACTCTCTCCCAGTCCTTTTTAGCCGACAAAGTGGCCAACAAGAATGGTTCCAGTCCCATTGGACAAACGCTTACACACTTTGCACAACGGATACATGGATTTTCTGCAGCACGGGCGGCTTCCTTATCATTCATGATAAGTATACCCGAACTACCCTTACAGATAGGTACTTCGATGTTAAGCAATGATTTACCCATCATCGGACCACCACCGATAACCTTACCGGTATCTTCAGGCAAACCTCCGGCAGCTTCAATCAGCTGACTCATCGGTGTACCCATACGAGTGAGGAAGTTGGATGGATTCTTAACCGACTTACCTGTAACGGTTACGATACGTTCGAACAATGGCTTGTTCTTTTGTACGGCTTCATAAACAGCATAAGCTGTACCCACGTTTTGTACCACGGCTCCTACATTGATAGGAATAGCCGGAGGAGCAGGTACCTGACGACAAATGACTGCATCAATCAATTGTTTTTCACCACCTTGTGGGTATTGTACCTTAAGCGGAACAATTTCGATGTTTGGATATTGAGCAGCCTTTTCGGTCATCAATTTTATAGCATCGGGCTTGTTGTTTTCAATACCAATGTAACCCTTTGTTACGTTGACAGCCTTCATCAAAATGCTAACACCTACCAAGATTTCGTCAGCCTTTTCGAGCATCAACTGATGGTCGGCTGTAAGGTAAGGCTCACATTCTACGGCATTGATAATGACACACTCTGCCTTGCAACCTGGAGGAGGTGACAATTTCACATGAGTGGGGAAACATGCACCACCCATACCTACTACACCTGCATCCTTAATTTTTGCAACAATTTCTTCTGGCTTAAGGTTACATTCCTTTACCAGTGTTGTACTGCGGTCGATTGATTCTTCCCATTCATCACCTTCTACATCGATAAAGATAGCTGGCTTGCGATAACCACTTGCATCTACAATGGCATCTACCTTGTTTACCTTACCCGATACAGAAGAGAAGATGGCTGCAGATACAAAACCTCCGGCCTCGGCAATCTTGGTACCTACCTTTACCACATCGCCCTTCTTGACGATAGCTGTGGCAGGAGCACCGATGTGCTGTGACAAAGGAAATACCGCTTGCTTAGGAAGAGCAAGGGTTTCAATGGCTTTGCCTGCTGACAATTTATTTTCTGCTGGATGTACTCCACCAATTCTAAATGTCTTCACTGTTATATCTTTTTTTTGTTTTTACTTGAATTACTTATGCTTCGGCTTTGGGAGTTTCAGCTTTAGGAGCTGGAGCTGCTTTAGGAGCAGCATCAGCAACAGGAGCTTCGGCCTTAGGTTTGCGCGGAGGGAAGTTTACTGCATGAATAGCACCCTTCGGACATTCAGGTTCGCACTTGCGGCATGACTTACACTTAGTCGGATCAATGTATGCCAAGTTGTTTTCGAGCGTAATGGCTTCAAACGGACAAACCTTCACACACTTACCGCAACCAATACAGCTAACTTTACAAGCCTTATTGGCAATAGCACCCTTATCCTTGTTTACACACATCACTACCATACGACGGTTGTTCTTTCCCTTCGGACGGATTTCGATGATGAAACGTGGACAAGCCTTCACACAAGCACCACAGGCAGTACACTTGTTTTCATCCACTTCTGGCAAACCGGTTTCTGGGTTCATGTGGATGGCGTCAAATTTACATGCAGCCACACAGTCTCCACATCCCAAACAACCGAAAGTACAAGCGGTTTCACCCCCACTGGTAGTGTGGGCAATAGCACACGATTGTGCACCATCGTACTTAGCGATACGAGGACGATTTTCACAACTACCGTTACATCTTACAACCGCAACTTTCGGTTCGCTGGCAACGGCTTCCATTCCTAAGATTGCTGCGATTTTCTCCATTGCCGGAGTACCGCCAGCCGGACACAATTTACCTTCTAATGAACCGGCATCGGCTGCTTTTACACAAGCAGCAGCAAAGCCTGCACATCCAGGGAAACCGCATCCACCGCAATTGGCTTGAGGAAGCACTTCGGCCACCTGAGCAATTCGCGGGTCTTCATACACAGCAAATTTCTTTGATGCGGCATACAAGATTACTGCGGAAATCAAGCCTATCGCACCCAATGAAATTACTGCAACTAGAATTAAATCCATACGTTTTTAGTTAATTATTAATTATTTATAGGTTCTATCGTAAAGAAAAATTTCCGGCTCAATTTCCCTCTACATATATATAATATAAGGTAATAAGGAACCAAAGCCAATAATCCAGCCACAGCTGCAACCAATTCATTACCTGTAATCTGAATCGTAGCATATAAGGCAATGAACAACACAAGAAAGGGTACGCCAAAAGCCAATATTACGGCTTGCATACCCATCGAAGTGGTTCCATTCACCATTACATTTTGCCCTTTATAATAATCAGCAGCGTGGTTGTCATACACATCTATTAACTTGTCCTTACTTTCTGAAGCATTACAATGTCCCTTAATACTACATGCAGAACATGCTGATGTCTGAACAATCCGCACTTGAATGTGCGAACCGTTTATGTTTTCCACAATACCACGATGTTTGATTATATCGGTCATTTTTGCAAACTCAACATTACAAAATATGTGCAAATATAATGTAATAATCGGAGACTATAAAGTTTTAAGTGATATTTTATTATGAAAAACCGCTTTTTTCGTCAGTCAAAATAAAAAGAGAGAGACTTTTTGCTTTGAAACCTCTCTCCTATATACATTAATCTAATTTAAGTACAGCAAGGAACGCTTTTTGTGGCACTTCTACATTACCGATTTGTTTCATACGTTTCTTACCCTTCTTCTGCTTTTCGAGCAACTTACGCTTACGGCTTACGTCACCTCCATAACATTTGGCTGTAACGTCTTTACGCACTTGCTTAATGGTTTCGCGAGCTATAATCTTAGCACCAATAGCCGCCTGGATAGCAATGTCGAATTGTTGACGTGGAATTAATTCCTTTAGTTTTTCACACATACGACGTCCAAAAGCTTCGGCATTATCAACATGTGTAAGGGTTGAAAGCGCATCCACAGGCTCGCCGTTCAACAGTATGTCAAGCTTGATAAGTTTGGAAGGGCGGAAACCGTTCATGTGATAATCAAATGATGCATATCCTTTCGAGATACTCTTCAATTTATCGTAGAAGTCGATTACAATTTCTCCCAAAGGAATGTCATAGAATATTTCCACTCGGTTTCCTGAAATATATTCTTGCTTAACCAACTCACCTCGTTTGCCTAAACAAAGTGTCATAATAGGACCAATATAATTAGTGGTGGTGATGACAGATGCACGAATATAAGGTTCTTCAATATGGTCGATAGCAGTAATCTCGGGCATACCAGACGGGTTATGAACTTCCTTGGATTCACCATGTTTGTCATATACCATATATGAAACGTTAGGAACGGTAGTAATGACATTCATATCAAATTCACGGTCAAGACGTTCCTGAATGATTTCCATGTGAAGAAGTCCTAAGAATCCACAACGGAAACCAAATCCTAAGGCAACAGATGATTCGGGTGTAAACGTAAGCGAAGCATCATTCAACTGAAGCTTTTCCAACGAAGCACGGAGGTTTTCGTAATCTTCGGCCTCAATCGGATAAACACCGGCAAACACCATCGGTTTTACTTCTTCGAATCCAGCAATAGCTTTATCGCAAGGACGATTAATATGGGTGATTGTATCGCCTACTTTTACTTCCTTCGATGTTTTGATACCCGAAATAATGTATCCCACATCACCGGTTCGAAGTTCATTGCGTGGAATCATATCCATTTTCAACACTCCGATTTCGTCAGCATCATATTCCTTACCTGTATTGAAGAACTTTACCTTATCGCCTTTACGAATGACTCCATTCTCAATCTTGAAATATGCAATAATTCCACGGAAAGAGTTGAATACCGAGTCAAAAATCAATGCTTGTAAAGGAGCTTCTTCATTTCCCTCTGGATGTGGAACACGTTCTACTACAGCATTTAGGATATCTTCTACTCCCATACCGGTTTTACCTGAAGCACGGATAATCTCTTCACGTTTACAGCCAAGGAGTTCTACTATTTCGTCTTCCACTTCTTCGGGCATGGCACTGTCCATATCGCATTTGTTCATGACTGGAATGATTTCGAGGTCATGTTCCAAAGCCATATACAAATTGGAGATAGTCTGAGCTTGTACTCCCTGTGAAGCATCGACAACCAACAATGCGCCTTCGCAAGCAGCAATGGAACGAGATACTTCGTACGAAAAGTCCACGTGTCCCGGGGTGTCAATCAAGTTGAGGACGTATTTTTCTCCTTTATAGGTGTATTCCATTTGGATGGCATGACTCTTAATGGTAATGCCACGTTCCTTTTCCAAATCCATGTCGTCGAGCATTTGACCTTCTGTTACCTTTATGGTTTGGGTATACTCTAAAAGTCGGTCGGCCAATGTTGATTTACCATGGTCAATATGTGCAATAATACAAAAATTGCGGATATGTTTCATCTTTTTTCTTTTATTTAGGTGCAAAGATACAAAAAAAATGCGTTGGACAACATACTAAGTAATGTTCCAACGCATTTTTTATTCAATTACAAAAAGTTGGTTACGCCAATTTTACGAAGATTTCACCTTCAACTTCAGAGACAACAACTTTGTCTTCTCTCAACAACCAGCCTAATCCAAGGAAAAAGTCCTTGTCAGCTTTCATCTTAGCAACTTTCTTGATTTGCTTTTGTGTCAAACCTTCAGTTCCATTCAGTGCTTCCCAGATTTGTCCGGCCAAAACACCTGCTTTTTCTTTCAACATTTTAAATCTGCAATTTTTAAATTAAACATAGATACATTCGTTATTTGTAAACGAATGTTTGTGTTTCTTTTTCAGCTGCAAAGATACATAAAAAATATGTTATTCAACATATTTTTTAATGAAAAACTTTCATTTCCTATCTATTTTTTTATTCTTTAGTGCAATTTTCCTTTTCTTCGAGGTATTCGCACCATATTCGAGCTGCTTCTTCCACCATTTTTACACAAGGACGTTTGGCAAAATACTGAGTTGTACGTGCCTCGGGAATGGATACAATCGGTTCATTTTTAGACAATCCAAGTAATTCTGCACATTTTAAGGCGCCGTTTCGGAATTTGAATTCCTCTGCCAACTTTTGTACCAATGCGTAATTAGCTGCTTTCCCTTCTTTGTCGGCTCCATCAATCGCACCGGTTTCAAACCCGGCTAACATAAATAGTCCACATGCGGCACCACATGTTTCGCGCATTCTTCCAATGCCTCCACCAAAAGAAGCTGACATTCGCAATGCTTGTTCATGTGTGAAACCGTATTCTTGTGCAAAAGCTGCCACAACGGATTGTGAACAATTATATCCTTCCTTGAACAAAGCCACCGCTTTATTTATGCATTCTTCTCTTTTCATTTAGTAACGTTATTGATTATATTCCCTTGTATATATCCTTCCAAATTATTCACTGCAATATCCATCAATCGGATACGTGCCTCTTTAGTGGCCCATGCAATGTGTGGAGTGATAAAACAATTGCGTGCTGTAAGCAACGGATTATCTTTTCGGGGTGGTTCTGTAGAAAGTACATCCACTCCGGCTGCAGCTATCACATGGTTGTTTAGGGCATCGGCCAAGTCCTGTTCATTTACCAATGATCCACGTCCTATATTAATAAGAATAGCAGTAGGTTTCATGCTGTTCAAGCGATTGACATTGACCAATTCCCTTGTTTCTTCTGTTAGCGGACAATGTAAACTTACCACATCACATACTTGGAAAATTTCATCAAGACTCATTCGTTGGATACCTTGTGGCAATAAAAATTGAGGTTTGGAACTATATACACATACTTCCATACCCAATGCTGTAGCAATAGCTGCGGTAGCTTGTCCTGTATTACCGAATCCAATTATTCCCATTTTCTTTCCATCAAGTTCCATCAATGGAGTATCCCAATAACAGAAATCAGGATTATGGGTCCATCTTCCTTTTTTGTTTTCATCAGCATAATAACCTACTCGTTGGGTTATATTGAGTAGGTGTGCAAATACCATTTGTGCAACAGAACGGGTACTGTAAGCCGGTATATTTGTTACTACAATACCTCTTGATTTAGCTGCTTCCACATCTACTACATTGTATCCGGTAGCTAATACTCCAATGTATTTTAATTGTGGTAAGGCGTCTATATCACTGGCGGTAATGATTGTTTTATTGGTAATTAATGCTTCGGCACCGGTTGCACGTTTCAACAACTCCGAAGGCGAAGTACGGTCATATATTTGCAATTCTCCTAATGACTGCATGGCTTCCCATGATAAATCACCAGGATTCAGGCCATATCCATCCAAAACAACAATTTTCATAATCTCACTTATTATAATAGGTATATTTTATTCTTTAAATCGGTCTCCCCACAATCTTAACATTTGTTCTTTTAATTTGTTTTCCTGTGCATTGTTTTGCGGGTGCCAAATGCGGGTGTTTTTCACTTCATCAGGAAGGAATTGTTGCTCAACAAAATGCCCTTCATATGCATGGGCGTATTTGTATTCTTTTCCATAGCCCAATTGTTTCATTAGTTTGGTAGGAGCATTACGAAGGTGCAAAGGTACCGGTAAATTACCTGTAGAGCGTACTAAATCCAATGCTCCGTTTATGCCTTCATAAGCCGAATTACTCTTAGGACTGGTTGCTAAATAAACAGTAGCTTCGGCTAATGGAATTCGTCCTTCGGGCCAACCGATTTTCATCACTGCGTCAAATGCTGCATTGGCAAGCAACAATGCATTTGGATTGGCCAAACCTATATCTTCGGATGCTGAAATAACCAAACGACGGGCTATGAAAGCAGGATCTTCTCCCCCTTCCACCATACGGGCCAACCAATACAATGCACCATCGGGATCACTACCACGGATAGATTTGATGAAAGCTGAAATAATGTCGTAATGCATTTCTCCGTCCTTATCGTAAGCCAAAGGATTTTGTTGTAGTCGTTCTATCACCTTCTCATCTGTAATTACGATTTCTTCCGAATCATTGTCGGCTTCTACCACCAGCTCCAAAATGTTCAACAGCTTACGTGCATCTCCACCCGAATAACGAAGCATAGCATCCGTTTCCTTTAATGTGATATGCTTTTCCTTCAAATAGGTGTCTTTGGCAATAGCATTGTTTAAGAGCTCCAACAAGTCTTCTTTTTCCAATGATTTCAGTACATATAGTTGGCAGCGGGAAAGTAATGGCCGAATCACTTCGAACGAAGGATTTTCTGTTGTTGCACCTATTAGTGTAACTATCCCTGTTTCTACAGCTCCTAATAATGAATCTTGTTGGGATTTACTGAAACGATGAATTTCGTCAATGAAAAGAATAGGGCTTGCTTGAGAAAAGAAACGGTTACTACGTGCTTTCTCAATCACATCACGTACATCTTTTACACCACTGGTCACTGCACTAAGCGTGTAGAATGGTGTTTCTAATTTATGGGCTATGATTTGTGCCAACGTAGTTTTCCCAACTCCTGGGGGACCCCAAAGAATAAAGGAAGATATACGTCCGGCATCAATCATCTTGCGTAAAATAGCTCCTTCGCCTACTAAATGTTTCTGCCCTATATAATCGTCGAGTGTTCGCGGTCGCAAACGCTCTGCTAATGGTTGTGCCATATCAAATAGTTTTATGGCACAAATATAATAAATGTTGTTATAAATGGAAAACATTGACCAACTTTTGAGTAAATGTTGGTCAGGAAAAATAAAAAGTTGGTCAACATTTTGGAATTAGTCGACCAACTTTTAGCATTAAAACGTCATCATCACCATGAAGCGGATGCCCCATTTATTGACATCAGGATGATACTTGTAATTTACACGACGTACATAATCTATATGTAAAATCTTGAATATGTTGTGTACTCCAACAAACCATTCCATATAGGGCTTATTCTTGTCCATTACGAAACTGGTGTATTGTCCATCGCGCATGGGGAATACAAACAAATCACCGTCATTGGGATTCAAGAATGGATTATTCTTATCGGTCAGTTGTCCATAAAGCATCTTGAACCCAAAAGCTTCGCGCCACTTAAGTTTCTTGATTAACGGAATACGATTGAAAATTTTTCCATTCATATCCCAGGTTATGTCAAGTGAGGCGTAACGGTCGTTCAAGAATTCCATATTATTAATAAGATTGAACGTTTCACGTTGCAAAATGTATGATAAGTTGGCTGCTGGCATAATGAGTAATGGGAACGGAACTTTGTTCCATTGTGCCCCACCCTTTATGTAACAATCAATTTTTCCCCAAGACGAGAACCAGAAACGTTTATATATACCCAATTCGGTCAAGTTATAATTATAGTCACCTCCTAATATGCCTTTTAATCCGGCTGTATGTGAAAGAGTGAATACTGGTGCATCAAAAGATACAGGTAAACGTCTTTGCTTGGTATTAATGAAAGTCTCACCTGGAGCATAACGTAAAGTCAGCGATGCTTCGGTAGTGGTGATGTCGGGTACAACTGTTTGGGCAGCATCGTTCCGCATATATATCAACTTACCAGTCGGCTCATCGTTAGTATTCTTCAACTCAAGGGTTGTTTTGAAACCATATTCTGTTTCGCGTTCATATTTTAGTGCTACATTGCGTACATACATCATTTGGTCTACCGTTGTAGTTTTGAATGAGGTGAACACATTGTCTTTATCCGTCTTCAAGAACTTGTCGGTAGGTGCCATAACATCGTACATGAATGTACCGGTGACAGAGTGCTTCGGGAATTCGCGAGGTAGATATTCTTTTTTACTGAACGAATATTCCACTTCGGCCATACCTTTGGAACGATGGTCTTTGAATCCGTAAGCATAATATCCTTTGAAGAAAAGATGAGGATTCAGATTGGCTGTGGTTTGAGCACTGGCCCTTAATCTCATACCGTCTATGTAATTGCTTGAAATCATGGTGTTGATAGGTCCGATATCTACCTTACTTGGATGATCTTTTGTTCCTGTTTCAACAAAATTTTCGATAAATGCCTTCAATACAAATATAACATATTTAAATCCGGGCATCTGTTCCAATCGCTTGACTAACAAATCCATGGAACTTTCAGTTTGTGAGAGTGGCACTTGTCTGTATTGATTCCAGAAATCATCTCCACGCATCATGGCATCGGCTTCTTTTATTTCCTTCCCTTTACGCTTGAATAATTGTTCCGGAAGCTCATCAAAAGCATAATCACTGTATCGGGTAGTACGACGTATTTGGAAACCTTGCATGACTTTCATGATGGTCATTTCCACTATCATATCGTCAGTGTTTAATACCCATTCTCCATTCGGCAATTCTTCGAATTCCTGTGTAATGTTCATGTTATCCACAAAATTCACACCACTTTTCTTGGGGAGATTCATTGTGCATTTCTTAACTCGGTACGTAGAATCGGCAAGTACATAAAGATGTCCGGTAAAACCGAAATCCTGTGAATTGTTGGGTACGAATGACAGATGGAAACACTTATCCCGATCTACATACGTAGTATCCATGATATAGTATTTATAGAAGGATATGGCATCACTCGAAGAAATAGGACTGATAAACGGATACTGCAATAAACGAATATCGTCATCGTAAATATTCACATCGGTAAAAATATCTTTCAATATGGTTGAAAGCATATCGCCTGTCGCAAACAGTTCGTTTACTCCAGTTGAACTGATTCCTTTAATGATGGTTTTCTCGCTTTTTGGATTCTTGCGATAAAGCTGTTGTGAAGCAGTTTCATCAACAGATATGGGTAAAATTAGTTTATTCGTCTCTTCACATAGTTCTATTTGATCCTTGAGGAAAGGCATTTTTTTATATACCCCATTTTGCAGCATTTCAGGAGTCACATCGTTTAAGGCCATGGTTATCTTTTGATAACGATTGTATTGATAAAAATCGTTTTCCTCCAAACGTGTTTGTTTTTTGGCTGCAATTACCTTCTTCATCATCTCCACTGCTGGATTGTTCTTACGCGAATAGCGCTCTTTTTTAGGTTTTACAACCACTTCTTGTAATAATACATCATCCGGACGTAGTTTGACATTGAGTTGTTTGGTTTGTCCTGGGATTATTTTTACTACTTTTGTGATATAGCCTACTGCCGAAAATGTCAATTCATTCCATCCGTTACGGGTCTCCACACGATAATTACCTTCTATATCGGTGATGGCGCCTACTCCTTTACCTTCATAGTAAATGGAAATATATGGTAGCGGCTCATTTGTAAGCGAATCGGTTACAACTCCTTGTATTTGCTGCGAATATGCAGTGTGACAACAATTCCACAGCATGATGAAAAGAAATATAATGAGGTTATTATGCTTAATATTCATTCTTTATCCTAAACCTTGTAATTTGACTGCAAATTTAGCAATTAACCTTTTATAAAGTTGCAAAATAAAGTAAATAAATGCTGAAATATTCCATTTGGAACAGAATATAGGTAAAAACTACAAGGAAAATTGGTGTTCTAATTGTTATAAATTAAAAAGGAATCTTTTCACAAAGACTCCTTTTTAGTTTTCAATAGGTATTAGTTTTTTTAAGGTAAAAAGATTGTTTTCAGGATAACGGTGCAAATATCGTTGCTTTTTTTGAGGTGACCAAATAAAAAAACATGTCATACAACATATTTTTGCATTTGCTGACATTTTGTTGGTCGTTTCCTCTTCAAAACATGTACGATAATGCTTTTATGTGACAAAGTTACAAAATAATTTGCTACAAACAAGTGTTTTCGTACAAATTACTGACATTTTTGTTTTTTGACTTATTTCTCTGAAGGCTTAACTTTATATTTGTAAATACTTTTTCTTTATTACGTCGTACTTTTGGAAGAAAAACATCATTTTATAAAGAAAAAAATGACGATATATCGTTTATAAATAATGTATATACCAAAAAGAATGTGTATTTTTGCATTTCAAAATATTAAAAGAATATTCTATGACTGAAATGAATACTACAGAGGCTACAGAAAAGAGAAGCCTGAATTTTATTGAACAAGCTGTTGAAAATGATTTGAGAGAAGGTAAGAACGGAAATCGTGTGCAGACACGTTTCCCGCCCGAGCCTAACGGTTATTTGCATATTGGTCATGCCAAAGCCATTTGCTTGGATTTTGGTATTGCTGCGCATTATGGTGGTGTATGTAACTTACGTTTTGATGATACTAACCCTACCAAAGAAGATGTAGAATATGTAGAAGCAATTAAAGAAGATATTCAATGGTTAGGTTTCCAATGGGGAAATGAATATTATGCATCTGATTACTTCCAACAATTGTGGGATTTTGCTATCCGGCTAATAAAAGAAGGAAAAGCCTATATTGATGAACAATCGGCTGAAGATATTGCTGCACAAAAAGGAACTCCTACCCAACCGGGAACAGATAGTCCTTATCGTAACCGTCCAACAGAAGAAAGTCTTGAACTTTTCTTAAAAATGAATACTGGTGAAATAGAAGAAGGAAAGATGGTATTGCGTGCAAAAATAGACATGGCAAGTCCTAATATGCATTTCCGTGATCCTATTATCTACCGAGTAGTAAAACATCCGCATCATAGAACGGGTGATACATGGAAAGCTTATCCGATGTATGACTTTGCTCATGGACAAAGTGACTTCTTTGAAGGAGTGACTCATTCATTATGTACCCTCGAATTTGTACCTCATCGTCCATTGTATGATTTGTTTGTAGATTGGGTGAAAGAAGAACAAGATTTAGATAACAACCGCCCTCGTCAGTATGAGTTCAATAAACTGAATCTCAATTATACGTTGATGAGTAAGCGCAACTTGCTTGTGTTGGTTAAGGAAGGTTTAGTGAACGGTTGGGATGACCCCCGTATGCCGACTATCTGTGCGTTCCGTCGCCGTGGTTATTCTCCTGAATCAATTCGTAACTTTGTAGATAAGATTGGTTATACTACATACGATGCATTAAATGATTTCGCTTTGTTGGAAAGTGCCGTACGTGAAGATCTTAATGCTCGTTCTACTCGTGTGTCGGCAGTAATTAATCCGGTGAAGCTAATCATTACCAATTATCCGGAAGGTCAAGTGGAAGAAATGGAAGCGATCAACAATCCTGAAGATCCTACAGCTGGAACCCATATAATTGAATTCAGTCGTGAACTATGGATAGAACGTGAAGATTTCATGGAAGATGCTCCGAAAAAATACTTCCGTATGACCCCGGGGCAAGAAGTTCGTTTGAAGAATGCATATATTGTTAAATGTATTGGATGCAAGAAAGACGAAGAGGGTAATATTGTAGAAGTATATGCTGAATACGATCCAGATACTAAGACAGGAATGCCAGGAAGCAGCCGTAAGGTGAAAGGCACTTTGCATTGGGTAAGTTGTAAACACTGTCTTAAAGCTGAAGTTCGTTTGTATGACCGTTTGTGGAAAGTGGAAAATCCACGTGATGAAATGGCTGCTATTCGTGAAGCTAAGAATTGCGATGCACTTGAAGCCATGAAAGAAATGATTAATCCGGATTCGTTGAAGGTTTTGACCGAATGTTATGTTGAAAAATTCTTGGCTGATGCCAAACCTCTGGATTATCTGCAATTCCAACGTATCGGTTATTTCAATGTCGACAAGGATTCAACACCAGAACATCTGGTTTTCAACCGTACTGTATCATTAAAGGATACATGGAGCAAAATAAACAAATAATGCTATTTAAATGATAAGAAGTGATCTTTCTTCATATTTTGAAGAACCTGATTTCAAACAATTATTATCTAAATATGAGGGTATGGTAAAAAACCATACCCCCATCTATTTTGATATAGACGAATTGACGGACTTGGCCGATTACTATATTTATAATGGTAAAGAAGAAGAAGCCGATAAAGTAATGGAATATTCCTTACAGCTTCATCCAAACAACACAGATGCCTTGATTTATAAAATACGTACGTTATATTTTAATGGTAAAAAAGAAGAAGCCCAGCAATTGTTCAATCTGATTGAAGACACAACTGATCGGGAAGTGTTGTTCTTGAGGGCAGATTTGTTGATTGAAGAAAATAAATATAAGGAAGCTGAATTCATTTATCAGGAATTGGCAGAAGCCGAAGGTGAATCTTTGCAAATTCTTAGTGATATTGTCATTTGTTACATGGATGTCAATAACAAGGAATATGCTCGTAAATGGCTTTCAAAAATTGAGGAGAAAGGATATAATCAAGAAAACAGTCAGATATATCGAGATTTATGGTGTGAATATTGTATGACTTTCGATAATCCTCAAGAAGCTGAAAAAGCGCTTCAAATAAGTGTGGATGAACATCCCTACTCTATCAAATATTGGAATGGATTGGCTAAATGCTATTTGGCACAATGTTGTTTTCAGAAAGCACATGAAGCCATTGACTTTTCTTTAGCTATTGACGAAAACAATCAGGAATCCTGTGAACTGAAGGCATATTGCTATATGCAGGAAGAAAATTACGAAGAAGCTATTAGAATTTACGAACAAATATCTCAGACATCTTTTGAAAATAAAGACCGTATATTTTCACAGTTGGCTCAATGTTATGTTAGTCTGGGGAAATTTCATCGTGCCATTGACTATTATTCACAGTGGCTTACGGAATATCCCAAACTTTCAAATTATGAAAAGGCGGATATTTATAGAAATATATCCGAGTGTTATTGTAATTTAGGAGAGCTTGAACAAGGAATGAAGTTTATTGACTTCTCATTGGAGTGTGATCCATTAGCCTTCGAAGCTATTTTGCATAAAGCATCTATTTATCTGAATGTTGGTGACTATCAGTCTGCTGAATATTTGTTCCAAAAGGCTGAAGATATTTGTCCGAAAGATGAACGCGAGAACATGCTTTATGCCATAGCATTGTCTTATTTCCTTTTGAAACATCATGAACAGGTTGTTGAGTGGTGTGAGAAAGCTATGAAGGAATATCCGGATAGTGTCAAGAAAGGGATAGTACAATTATCATATAGTTATTTCCAAATAGGTGACCGTTTTGGTGGCTTTGCTTGCTTAAGGGAAGCTGTCGAACTCTACAAAAACAATCAGTTAGACGAAAGGAATTCTCAAATGCTTCGTGCTATGATTAATGACATGCAAGAACGAAATAAGGATAAGAATATTGATTTAAGTGAATTTAATTTATAATTATGGAATCTGTTACATTTATACAATGGTGTCTTGACCATTTGAATTATTGGACCATTACTTTGTTGATGACAATTGAAAGCTCGTTCATCCCCTTCCCTTCCGAAGTGGTTGTTCCTCCTGCCGCATATAAGGCTGCAGGTGCAAATAGTGATTTGAATGTTTTCTTGGTTGTATTGTTTGCTACTATTGGGGCTAATATTGGTGCTTTAATCAATTATTATTTAGCTTATTTTGTAGGTCGTCCTATCGTTTATAAGTTTGCCAATAGTAGATTTGGACATATTTGTTTGATTGATGAAGAAAAGGTAAAACATGCTGAAGCGTATTTTGAAAAGCATGGTGCTTTGTCTACTTTTGTTGGACGATTGATTCCGGCTGTACGCCAGTTGATATCTATCCCAGCAGGATTAGCTAAAATGAAATTGTCTACATTCTTACTTTATACCACATTGGGAGCTGGTATATGGAATGCTATTTTAGCTGCTATTGGTTATTATTTGCAATCGGTTGTTCCCGAAGATCAATTGATGGAAACTGTAACCGAGTATAGTCACGAATTAGGTTACATCTTTATCGGAGTAGGCATACTTGTTGTAGCATATCTTATTTATAAAGGTAGAAAATAAACATTCCTCCTCTAATAATTGTTATTGCCATATATCATTCTAAAAAGAACATATATGGCAATAACTTTTAAAGGTATCCCCATTTCATTAGCAGGACATTTCGTCAAAGAAGGTAACAACGCTCCAGACTTCACATTAATTCAAACGGATCTCACCGAGTTTTCTTTCAAAGAGAATCGTGGAAGTTGCTTTATCTTGAATATTTTCCCAAGTCTTGATACTAGCCTATGTGCCACTTCGGTAAGGAAGTTCAATAAAATGGCTGCAAGTTTACCCAATGCAAAAGTCTTATGCATATCCAAAGATTTACCATTTGCTCATAATCGTTTCTGTGTAACGGAAAATATTGACAATGTAATAGCCCTTTCCGACTATCGATACGATTCTGATTTTGGCTATAAATATGGCTTGCTTATGACCAATGGACCACTTAAAGGATTACTGGCACGTGCTGTAGTTGTTATCAATCCTGAAGGAAAAGTAATCTATACCCAACTTGTTCCTGAGATAACACACGAGCCCGACTATGAAGCGGTATTACAAGCAATCAAATAATTATTCAGCCGAAAATTCCTTGATGCGTTGTTCCTCTGTTAACCGACAGATGAGCAACGTATCGTCTTTTTCTGCTACAATATAACCATCCAAACCTTGAATGACCACTTTCTTTTCTTGTGTGGTATGCACTACACAATTTCGCGATTCGTACATGTGAATATTATCCCCTATCAGCGCATTTCCATGAGCATCTTTTTGTGAATTGGAAAGTAAGGATCCCCACGTACCCAAATCACTCCATCCAAAATTAGCAGGGAAGACAAATATTTCTTCAGCCTTTTCCATAATGGCATAGTCAATGGAAATACTTTCACATGTGGGAAATTCCTTATTAATGAAGACTTGTTCTTCTGCTGTATAATAATAAGGTAGCAAACTTTCAAAAACTTTGGATATAGCCGGCTGATATACACGTAGAGCATTGATGATGGTACTTACATTCCATACAAAAATACCTGAATTCCAATAGAATGAACTTTTCTTTATGTATTTCTCAGCAGTAGCCAAATTAGGCTTTTCCTTGAAAGAGTCTACACGATAAATTTCCTTATTGTTGATAGATGGATAACTTAAATCGGCTTCAATATAACCATATCCTGTTTCTGGACGGTTAGGCTTCATACCTAATGTAAGAATTGCGTCTGATGATGCTGTAAACTTCATGGCAGAAGTGATTACACGTTGGAATTCTTTTACGTCCATCACGATATGATCACTGGGGGTAACCACCATATTTGCTTTGGGATTTCGGGCTTTAATTTTCCAGCTTACGTAAGCTATACAAGGAGCCGTATTTCGGCGGCACGGTTCTCGCAATATATGGTCCTCTGCAATTTCAGGTAATTGCTTCTTTACTTCTTCTGCATATTTTTCGGAGGTTACAACCCAAACATTTTCTGCCGGACAAATATCTTTGAAACGGTCGAATGTGAGTTGGATCAGCGTTCTACCACAGCCCATTACATCAATAAACTGCTTAGGGAAATCGGGTGTACTCATAGGCCAGAATCGACTACCTACTCCACCGGCCATAATAACAAGATGATTATTTTTTACGCTCATAATATATTCTCTTAAAGAAAAATAATGGGACAAAGATAGCGAAATAATTCAATAAAAACATCTTTTTTCAATGAATATACATTATATTTGCATT
>CAZJFI010000008.1:0-24410 GCA_964545265.1 uncultured Phocaeicola sp. | reverse complement strand
CTGTCAACCATACATTACGATAAATACCACAACCCGAATACCAACGGGAATTGGGTTGCTCCTGATTATCTACCCTAACAGCTATTACATTTTCCTCACCCATCTTCAGATAAGGGGTAAGGTCGTATCGGAAAGAAATGTATCCATAAGGACGTTTACCTAATGAATGGCCGTTGATGAAAACTTCTGAATTCATGTAAACACCATCGAAATCAATAAAGACTTTCTTACCGGCATAAGCTTCATCGGCAACAAAAGTCTTGCGATACCAACCAATACCACCCGGCAAAGCACCACCACCTGTACCCGAAGGATTTTCTTGTGAGAACTCTCCTTCTATGGCCCAATCGTGAGGAAGATTCAATTGTCTCCAATCACTATCATCGAACGAGAATACAGAAGCACCTTCCACATCACCCAATGAGAATCTCCAATCGACATTGAAGGATGTACGTTGGCGAGTGTTATCATTTTGCGAAGAGGTACAACCGGTCAAAGCTACCAGCCAACCCAATAAAACAATTATAAGATTCTTCTTCATAGATATATTACAAATAGTGTTATTCCGATTAAGTCATAACGTTTTACTATATGTCATCCTGAGTAATGCGAAGGATCTGTTTACATCCACTAAAATGTTTTCAGACCCTTCACTTCGTTCAGGATGACACCTATATATTCTTTTATAATTTCACCACTTGCTTCGTACCGTTGTACTTCACCACTTGACCTTTCGCCTTCAAGTTGAATGCTTGCGGTTTATCCTTACTTACTACCACCACATTGAATGTACGTTCCTTCAACATGCCGGGAAACTCACCCAAACGGTCGCCAATAGTCAATGTACCTTCGGCATCATTATAAATAAGCGGAATCATGGCATAAGCACCCTTTTCGTAATTATAGTTCACATTTTCGTCTTCGTAAAGTGTAAACTCACCGTCTTTTCCTTGATAAATGTAAAGGGTGATATTTTCGGCCGGCTTTTCATCGCTATATTGCATATCGGGACCATAAGGAATGATAGAGCCTTCGCAAATATATAAAGGCATACGTTCATACGGAGCATCTACTGTCTGCTTACCACTTTCCATATACTTACCTGTATAGAAGTCATACCAACCACAAGTATTCGGGAGATAAACTTCACGACTACGTGCACCATATTCATACACCGGACATGCCATAATGGATGGACCAAACATAAACTGGTCGCTGATATTGTTTACATTTGTATCGGCAGTAAAGTCCATTACCAACGGACGCATGATGGTATAATCGTTGAAATGAGTCATACCTGCCAATGAATAGATGTACGGCATCAAGTTATATCGGAGTTTGGTATAATATACTACCGAGTTGAATGCTGGATGACCTTCGGGAGCTATGTTCCAAATTTCACGGAAAGGATACTGGCCATGAGCACGGAACAACGGACAGAATGCACCAAACTGATACCAACGGGTATTCAATTCACGCCATTCCTTATAATCGGCATTTTCGCGACCGGTCTTGTTATATTCCACCTGACCGGCTACATAACGGTCTTCCACACAGAAACCACCGATATCCATGGTCCAATAAGGAATACCACTGACGGCAAAATTCAAACCGGCAGAAATCTGGGCTTTCATATCTTCCCAACGGGTAGCGATATCACCACTCCAAGTAGCAGTTGAATAACGTTGCAAACCGGCAAAACCTGAACGTGTCAACAAGAATACACGTTTATCCGGTTCTACTCCACGTTGTCCATTATAGATAGCATCTGCATTCACCAAAGCATATGCATTGAAATATTCGGCTGTTGGACCTAAAGCAGTAGGGCCACTCAAATCCTTACGATACTGTATATCGGTACAGTCGCGTATGTTCGGTTCGCTGGCATCCATCCACCAGGCATCAAATCCCAACGGATAATAATGGTCTTGCATCTGTTTCCAGAACAATTTACGGGCTTCCGGATGATAAGCATCATAGAAAGAGCCCAAATAACCAGAACCAATCCAGTCTTTAATACTATCCTTTATAGCCTGTTGGTACATCCAACCGTTTGTATCAAATTCCTTATAATGTTCGGTTGTTACATAGAATTTAGGCCATACAGATACCATGACACGACCGTTCATAGCATGAATGGAATCTACCATTTCTTTCGCATTGGGGAAACGTTCCAAATCAAATTCATGACTACCCCAAGCATCTTGTGGCCAATGCGACCAGTCAAGTACAATATTGTCGATAGGAATCTGACGAGAACGGAATTCTTTCAATGTAGACAACATTTCGTCTTGTGTCTTATAGCGTTCACGACTTTGCCAGTAACCCATCGCCCACTTCGGCATTACCTGAGCCTTACCGGTAAGTGTACGATAACCACTGATCACTTCGTCCATATCTTCACCGGCCATGAAGTAGTAATCAATTTCCGGATTCATTTCGCTCCACCAAGATTGCTTACCTTGTTCTTCTTCAGTTACAGGAGCCATTACACGAAGTCCGCAATAAGAGACACCGCCATCGGGCAACCATTCAATCTTCAAAGGCACCTTCTTACCGCTTTCCAACTGGCAAGAGAACTTATAGGCATTGGGATTCCAAGCGGTACGCCAACGTTCAGGAACAACCAATTCATTGTTGATATATACCTTGATGTAACCGGCATAATACAAAATAAACTTGAATTCACCGCTTTCAGCCGGTTCTATTTCGCCTTCGTAAAGAACGGTAGCACCTTTATAAGGGAACTTTTCAGGCAAATTCACCACACGATCAAGCGTTTTTCTAACCAAATGCTCAAAGTACAAGGAATCTTCACGACGAACAATGGTTTCGACACCACTTTGCTTGCTCGGAGTATAAGTACCGGTAATGGCACCTTCCACCCCTTCCTTATCATACAATTTGAATACATCACCCAATTGCCGGTAATCAATAGGATTACCGAAACGAGCCAATGAATAGCTATCCCACAAAATGCCATATCCTTTATTTGATACAATAAACGGAACAGAGACCTTGGTATTATATTGGAAAAGTTCTTCGTTCTTTCCCTTATAGTTGAATTCATCCGACTGATGTTGTCCCAATCCATAGAATGCTTCATCATCGGCCGATTCAAAGACCTGTCTTACCGAATATTGCTTCTTGCCTTCCACTTCAATCGGTGCGAAAGATTTACCTCCGCCTTTGTTTTCAGCCAAAATCACATTACCTCCCAAATCGGTAAAATTCACTTCACCGGTAGTTTTGTTGACGATTGCACGAACTTCGGAAGTCACTACCGCTACGGTGCTATCGGTTTGTTCTACAGAAAAAGGAGTCTGTGATTCTTGTGGAACGATAATCAGACTTTCTCTATCCGAGAATTTGTTTTCTGGAGTTGCCGATACACGAATCAGTTTTTCACCTTTTACCTGCAAACGCACTTTGCGTACATCCGTAGGTTGTTCATGTTTAATGCTTACAATCACGCCATCCGAAGTTTGTTTTACATCAGGACAGGTACATGAGGCCAGTATCAAACCGGCCAACAAACAAAAAGAAGTGTTTTTCAATTTCATATTGCACTTGTTATAGATTAGTATTTTTCTGTTTGTAAAATTACAAAAAAGATAAAGGAATAGCCCTATCCAATGTTATTGGAAAGGGCTATTTTATTCAAACAACCATATAATTTGTTTTCATAAAGGGTGTCATTTGTTATTTCGCCGCCGAATCTTGGTAATTAGAAGGCAATACACCAAATTCTTCCTTGAAATACTTGCTGAAGTATTTCGGATTATTAAAGCCCACCTGATAAGCAATTTCAGATACATTTTGCTGACTCTGACGAAGGAGTTGCGCTGCACGTTTCAAACGAATGACACGGATAAACTCAATCGGAGTCTTACCGGTAATGTTTACGAGCTTCTTATATAAATGTACACGACTCATACCTAAAGCCTGACTAAGTTCTTCAACAGACAAATCACTTCTTGCGATATTATCCTCTACATACTTCACAGCTTGACCAATCAGTTTTTCATCCATCGAAGTTATTTCAATTTCGCTCGGCGAAGGATCTATCAATGAATGTTGTGATGAAGAAGTATGCAAATTAATCAGTTTCTTCATACGTAAAGACAAGATATCAATATTAAACGGCTTGGTTATATAATCGTCTGCTCCTACAGTCAATCCTTCCAACCGATATTCATTGGATTGACAACTGGTAAGAAGGATGAAAGGTATGTGCGAAGTACGTTTGTCCGATTTCACCAATTTACAAAGTTGGTTACCATCCATTTCAGGCATCATCACATCACTAACAACAATATCAGGCATACATTCCTGTATCATTTCCCATGCCTTACGACCGTCTTGTGCCACCTTGGTCTGATAACTGTTATTGAAGCTATCCACCATAAAGTTCAAGAAGTCTTCATTATCATCTACAATCAAGGCAATCGGCAATTGAGAATTTTCATCTTTCTTCTGCAAGTTCGCCATCAACACCTTGGGTGTTTCAGGTTTCAAGTGAGTTTGAGAAACCGCTATTTCCTTTTCTGTTTCAACCTCAGGTGCCACCTCAGCCGTTTCTACATATGCTTCGGCTGACACCTTGCGCTCACTCTTCACTATTACAAAGTCTTCATTTCCCGTTGAGACAGATGTTTGTTGCTTAGGCTTTACAAACGATGATTTTCTAACAGGAATGGTTACAATAAATATACTACCTGTAGGTACATTGTCCATCACCTCAATGGTACCATTGTGCAACTTCACAAAATCAGCTACCAAACTTAATCCTACTCCACTACCTGTGATGTCCACTCCATTGGTTTCCACTTGATAGAAGCGTTCAAAAATATGTTTCTTATCTTCGTCCTTAATACCCACACCGGTATCAGCTACCTTAATTTCTATCATATCTTCACCGGCATCGTTCTTCTTTACAGCCATAGAAACATCCACCCTACCTTCTTCGGGAGTGAACTTGAATGCATTGGACAACAAGTTAACCAACACCTTATTATATTTGTCGCCATCAAATGACATATTCAAAGAAGGTACCGAAGAGAAGAATGTAAGGTGTACATGCTTCTTATCTGTCATTCCTGAGAATGAATTACATATACTATTAGTATAAGAAACAATATCGCCTTCGGTCATATTCAATTGATGTCCCATTTCGTCACCTTTTCTGAAGTCCAGCAACTGATTGACCAAATTCAACAAACGACTGGCATTGCGATGCATCATTTGCAACTTTGACATCAACGCCTCGTCATCCTTGCGTTCTTTCATCAATGTTTCAATGGGCGAAAGAATCAACGTGAGCGGTGTGCGTAGCTCGTGACTTACATTGGTAAAGAAATGCATCTTCATCTCATTGATTTCCTTGTTCTTGTCAGCCTCTTGCTTTATCTGCTGCATTTTGAACTTATTACGTTCACCACGCAACATCAAATAACGTGCAATAAACACTACAGTCACAAACAACAAAGCATAGATTATATAAGCCCAGGTTGTTTTCCAAAAAGGAGGAAGAATGACAATCCGCAAAGTAGCTTCTTCATCACCACTATATCCGTCACTATTGATTGCCTTCACCTTCAAAGTATAATTACCTGAAGACAAGTTGGTATACGTCACCTTATGGTCGTAAGTGGTTAACCAATCGGAATTGAAACCTTCCAACTTATAGGCAAATTTCATTTTTTCCGGAAGAATAAAATTGTCTGAAGCGAATTCCACCCCAAATACATTCTGACCGTATTTTAGTTTCACTTCTTTCATGGCGTCCAAGGTCATGTCCAAAATAACGTTTTCGTCATATTCCTTACCAATCTTCACTTCTTCGTTAAATAACGTAAGATGTGTAAAGAATACCTTTGGCAATGCTTTGTTGAATCTGATTTCATCCGGATGGAAATAATTTACACCATACATCCCCCCCACCATCAATTCGCCACTGGAGAATTTCTTCAACGTACGCATATTGAACTCACAATTCTGTAAGCCATCCATATCACTGTATGTATAGAAACGGAACGAATAACTATCATTCTTTGTATCGACCGAAGGAATGATATTGGTCAATCCCTTGGCGGTTGCCACCCAAATGTTTTTATTATCATCTTCAGCAATACCCGTTATCAACTGATTGGACAATCCATCTTCTTCAGTCAGTACTGTCAATACATCCGTACGTATATCGTAAACGTTCAATCCTTCTCGAGTAGCAATCCAAATCAAACCACGACTATCTTGATACACCTGATTCAAGTTCAAGTCTGAAAATTCTTGCGTGCCCGATTTGACGCCCAAAAAAGTAGCGCCTTTTCCCGATTCCATATCGAATATTGTAAATCCGTAGGCTGTACCCACAATGAGTTGATTGTCTTTACCTACCTGCAAAGACGAAATATAATCGGAGCCCAGGCCATGAGCCGTTGTAAATGTCTTAAACTTGCCGGTCTTAGGATTCAATTTCTGTATTCCTCCTCCCAAAGTACCAATCCAAATATTACCTTGTTTGTCTTCGTCAATGGCAAAAACATTGTCATTGATAAGGGAATTCGGATTGCCATCTTCATGCTTATAGCAAATAAAACGGTTGCCATCATAGCAATTCAAGCCACCTCGGAAAGTACCAATCCACAACTTTCCATCGCGGGCTTTCTTTAAAGTAACAATCACATTGGACGATATGGAGTTTGAGCCTCCGTGGACAAACGATTCAAGCTTACGCGATTTACGGTCCAACCTATACAATCCCTCGTCGTTAGTACCTATCCACATACGGTTATTCCCATCTTCTTCTACACAATTCACGTCGCCTATATGGTTGATACCGAACTTGAAAATACTTTCACTATAATAAGAAACCCCTTTCTTGTAGGTTCCCACCCACATCACACCATTGGCATCTTCGTATAAAGACAAAATAGAATTATTCTGCAAACCACGTTCATCATTCTCTATTCTTGTAAGTACGGTAGTTTCACCGGTTTCTTTATCCAATACGCAAATACCACGTTGGTCACGACCGACCCATACCAATCCATTCCTTGCATGATAAACCGACTGCACCATATCATTACTTGAGCCTTGCGCTTTTTTCGCCAATTCCTTCTTCCATTTCTTTCCCAATACATTATATATCCAAAGACCAGAAGAACTATACACCCAAATATCATCGTCACGGTCCACATACATGGAGTACATTTCATAAACTCCTTCTTTCGACAAAGGTTTTTCCTGCCATTTTATTTTGTTTGTTTCTCTATCTACACACACCAACATGCCGTTATTGAATACAAACAAGATACCGTCACTACATTCGGCTATACCTTTCACTTCGCCTTGCGGAAGTCCGCCAGTTTCATACAGTAACGGGAAAAGCAAATTGGTCTTAGGGATAAAAAGATACACCCCTTTTCCGTAAATATAGAACCACATGTGCTTTTGCTTGTCTATATAGGTTATGGTAGGTGTTCCATTGATACCCATTTCCCACATCAAGCTACGAATTTCACGTGTAAATTCTTCCTTTACGGGATTATAAATAGAATAACCAGCATTGGTACCTATCCACAAACGTCCTAAATGGTCTTCTTGAAGATCGGTAATGTAGTTGTCCAAAAACGGTCCGTTTTCATCGTGACCCAGATAAGTTTTGATTTCATTACCATCGTAACGGTTCAAGCCCGATTCGGTACCAAACCACATAAAACCTCGCGAGTCTTTGAATATCTTATTTACCTTATTATTAGAAAGGCCATCCTTTACTTCCAGATGCTTAAACATATAATCGGCAGCATTTACCTGAAAGGCCAAAACAGCCAACAATAACAACGAAAGGTATTTCTTCATCATAAAATTAACAGACTTTAAATATTCTCACTGCAAATGAAGAAAAAAGTCAGAAAAAAAACAAACGAATCCTTATTTTTTATCAATTTATGTGCATAAAATATTAAATAGAGAAGAAAAAAGAAAGAATTTAAGGGATAATTAGAAGGGATAAATCCCTTGCTCTGCGCCCTTCATCAATGCTTTCAAAACCAATGTATCGGAAACCGTATTCTGCTTACGATTGAAAATGCCAAAATCTGTATATCCATTATCCCAATAGAAAGGAACCATACCATAATACTTGGCTTCACGAGTGACAAACTCCAAATAATAGGCACGCGATTGCAAATGTTGCATATAGTGCTCCTTATCCGCTTCCAGTTCTTGTCGGCGCATCACTCCGTATTCACCTAAAATTACGGGTACACCTTTATCTACAAACATTGTCTTCATTTTACCAAACAAACGTAAGATGTCTTCTTCTTCACCCCATTGTGAGTTACGGTCGGACCCTTCTTTATGGAAAGCCTTACCCCAGAAATAGTAGGATTTTCCCCACGACTCATCTTGCTTCATGCCACAGAAATTCCAAGGGGTATAACAATGTACTTCCATAATCAAACGGTTGGGTACAATATCCTTGGGCATCATGCCATAATACTTTTCAGTACACTCAATATCGGCATGCGGACCTTGGACAATCAAATTACGGTATTTGTTGCGCCCACCGGTTGCTCTTACAATGTTTACAAACGACTGTTCGTAGGCTTTGAGAATTGACATACCTTCACGGGCGATTTCATCGCCATTATAACGATCTATATTGGGTTCGTTACAACCTGCAAATAACAGGCGCTCATCATAATTCTTGAAGTGATTGGCTATCTGCATCCAATATTCGCATTGTAACTCGTTCACCTCTTCCAATTTGTCTATCGTACTGTTGTTTTCCAACCATCCGCCATCCCAATGGATGTTCAATATGGCATACATGTCATTAGCCATACAGTAATCCACCACTTCCTGTACTCGAGCCAACCATTCGGGCGATATCACCTTTGTTGAGTCGGCATATCCATTCCAAGCACATGGGATACGCACTGCATTGAAACCCGAAGCTTTCACCAAATCTATCAATGCTTTGGTGGTTGCCGGATTTCCCCAACCCGTTTCTCCGCCATCGGTCAAGGGCACTTCCAACGAGTTTCCCAAATTCCATCCTATGTTTATTTTAGATGTCAATTCCATGGCATCGCTCTCCATGCCTTTCATATCCTTGTCTTTTTTCGTAGACGAGGTACAACCGACAAGGCCTATCGTAAAAGCAGCCAACACACAGAAAAATTGTACATACAGTTTTTTCATCCTATTCTTACTAATTATAGTTTAATCTTAAGTTACTTCAGTCTATATTGTCATTACTATCCTATCAATAAGGATATTTCCCCTCTGCGGCACCTTTCATCACGCCATCCATCACATAATTGTCCTTCAAATTACCATTGTTACGGTTAAGCAAACCACCGGTATCCCATAAGAAGGGTATCATACCATGGTTCTTGGCCTCGCGCGTAACGACCTCGTTCCATTGTTGACGCGACTTGTCGTGAGCTTCCTGATTGGCTCCCAACCCTGTAGAAACGGCTACCCCATATTCACCCAAGATAACGGGTATTCCCTTATCTACAAACTGAGTTTTCATTTTCTTGAACTGACTAATAACATCGGCCGGTTTGTGTGTAGAATTACGGTCGGAGCCTTCCACGCAATAGTCTCCCCAAAAATATTCCTTCCTACCCCAATCGGCATCTTCACTCAAGATACAGAACCTAGACGGATCATAATAGTGCACCTCTACCATCAGGCGGTTCTTCACCACATCTTCGGGCATAGTAAACAATTCCATTGTTCTATTAATATCGGTCGATGGACCTTGTACTATCAAGTTACGTACCGCATTGTTACCACCGGTAGCACGCACGGCATCAATAAAGGTCTGTTCATAGGTCTTCAGTACCGCCCATTGTTGAGCATTCGATACATTGGGTTCGTTGCATCCGGCAAACAACAGATGTTCGTCGTAATGGTTCAGCTTGTTGGCTATCTGTGTCCAGAGCGCCTGCTGCTTCTTGTTGTTGGCTTCCTGCTTGTCGGGAGTACAGTTGTTTTCCAACCATCCGCCATCCCAGTGTATGTTCACAATGGCATAGAGGTCGTTGGCCACGCAGTATCCCACCACTTCGTCTACACGGTTCAACCAACTGTCCTTAATTTTATAAGTGCTTTGGTCTTCTATGTAATAGTCCCAGGCACAAGGAATACGCACGGCATTGAATCCGGCAGCTTTAACGGCCTTAATGTAGGTATCGTTCACCATCGGGTTGCCCCACATGGTTTCGTCGGCGGTCTTGCTGTCACTGTTACAAGCTTCCAACGTATTACCTATATTGATACCTGCATACATCTTGGCTGCCAACACCAATGCATCGCTGGCCATGTTGGTGCCCGAAAGATCCATTGCCTTTTGCTTTACGGTTACGGTTTCGGTCAGATTGTTCAGTGTAAAGGTAATCTTTCCGGTACGTTCTTCAGTATAGTTGGCCTTCACATCAAATTGCAAAGTCTTGTCCTGCATATTGGCACGTCCGCCCACCGCTTGCTTAATCCAATCCACGTCGAAGGCCACCTCCGGTTCTCCATTGGTACTGAATTTCACGGTAATGGTTTCGCCCTCTGCCTTCACTTCAAACGAGTTGGTAGAAACAATCAATCCATCTGCCGCTGTCTGAAAAACATCCACGTTCTTTGTCTGTGTGCCTGCCTTTACGGTAATTACCGCTGTACGGTCGTTTGTTTCTGTATTGGCGGATACGGTCACGGTATATTTCTGTACTTTGGTCGATGTAGACGAAGCCTGTGTTACCGAGCACCACGACTGGTTGCTGCTCACTTCCACCTTACCGCTTGCTTGTACATGCAAATCCGTTGTTCCCCCGCTCTTGGCAAATGTAAGGCCTCCATTATCGGCCGATGTCTTGAATTCTGTTTCAGTGGCCGGTGGGGTATCTTCGCCATCATCTCCCGAACAACTTACCATTAAAGCCGACAGCATACATGTCAGCAACAACCAAATGTTTCTCATACTTTTCATACTCTATCTTTTAAGACATGGTTATACTTAACGTCGTTTTTACAGATTATTTAAACCATAAAGTTACATACAAATTGACCTTTACAAATGAAAGTACAAGCATCGCCTCATGAGAGTACAAGCATTTTTGTAGTAACTTATAAAGTGAGGGTGAATAATGTACACCCTCACTTTAATAAACTAAAATCAATTACCATTCAGGAACAGCAAACAGGTTATGGAAAGTAAATTTCACTTGCATAGAGCTACTGAATCCAAGTTCCTTGACTGTACCTTCTACTGATTCACCGAATGCACAACCGCTACCTGCAGTATCGCCATAGCAGTTCCAAACTTCCAAACGGTGATGAACACCACCACCATCGGCTGATGTATTCACAATCTTGGTAGCATCGAAGGCAGTTTCCTTACCATCCAATATCATGGCGTCCAATGAAGCTTTTACACCTGGGAATGCAGCATACAGATCGTTTGTCTGAATGAATGTCATGATAGAACCAGCTGCATGATCGGCCGAAGAGTAAGTAATATCGAACGAAGGATTGTCGATAACCAACTTGTTATTTTCTACCACTACATTGAATGTAGCACCTTCGGAGTAATCCCAAGGACCGCCCCAACTTGGATTGATAGTAATCAAAGTAGGCTTATATGTAGGTTCTGTAACGATGGTGTATACTACCTCGAATGTACTTGCGAAGTTGAATGCCGGGTCGTTACCTACATTCTGTGAGTTACTGAACGGACTTTCTACTACATTACCATCGGCACTACCCTTACCCCAGATGTTGAACAACTCGATACGGTAGTTACCGTTGTTTTCAATATCGCCATAGAAGAACTTGTTGGCATCGAACTTGATGGAGTTACCATCGCACTTCAAATCCTTGATGGCAACGATAGCGTTAGGATATCTTGTCAAGAGGCCTTGGAAGTCGAGTGTAAATACCATAGCACTTGCACAAGCACCTTCGTATACGAATGTGTGTTCGCCATTCAATTCGGATGGTTTGATGTTATCAACGATAGAGCTCCAAGTTCCAGCCCAATTACCGTCTACACAAAGCAAGTTGACAGGAATCATGGCATCGGCTTCTACCTTGCGTTCGCTATAGTAGTTCAATGAATAACCGTATGTGCCATCACCGGCATCGAGCATAATCTGCATACCGTATTCGGTCAAGCTCAGAATCTTCATAGTACCCTTCTTATTGGGCAACCATGTATTACCGTGAATCAAATCTACATCGATGGTAATGGTCTTGGCAGCTTCGTCGATGGTGTATGTACCCTTTTCATCGGTTACAGTATCGTCTTCGGCAATACGATGTACGTTTACAGTACCGTCTTCCAACAGTTCTACATATCCGTAATCCTTACCATAGGTATAGCCAATCCAACCGTTGCCGGTACCCATTTCCCAATGAATTTGTTGTTCAATGTTAGGCTGACCGTTAGAGATTGTTGCCCAACTGTCTGTTACACCCCACTGAGTATAAGGACCTTCGAATATTTTCTGAGCACCTGTCTGACCGTTATCCAAATACCACTTGGTATAGAGCAATTCCTTTTGGAACGGCACATTCTTGGCGGTAGAGATGGCACGTACTGACAATGCCTGATATACGGCTGTAGTAGTCTTGGTATTGAAACCGTTGGCAAACTGATAGCTTACTGCAAACTGATTGTTGGACGGATTGATGGTACCTGTCATGTAATAACCTTCGGTACCTTCGCCGGTAACATCGTTAATGGTACGAGAACCTGCTGCAGGCAAGAAGATGGAGTTACCATTAGGACCTGTGAGCTTGTAACCGGCTACACCACCCATTTCTGTCCATTCTGATGTACAGAGCGAGAAGAGTTCTTCGTAATCGGCAGCTGTTGGCAAGGTAGCCTTACCTTGATAGGCAGCATAAACGATATCGGCAGCACTGCGGTATGTATCGGCTGAAGCATAATCGACAGGGTCGATGCTGTTATTACAACCTGTCAAGTCGCCAAATCCGAACAAGCCACCCAAATCGGCTTCATTCTTGGCACCGACATTGAAACGGGCCCATTTTACAGACAAGCCAAGATCTACCAAATCGTTATCCAAATCGAATTCGTATGCTGCTGTAGTGAAGGTCTTTACATCGCCATACACGATACCTGTACCCAAATTCAAGTAGGCTGCATAGTGATAAGTGGTGTTAGGAAGCAAACCGCTGCGGGTAATGCTCAAATCGCTTGTCAATGTCTTGTTGGCAACAATCAAGCCGGCACGTACGGCTTCTACATCGGCAGAAGTGGAGATAACGATACCGCAAGTGGCATCGGCCGGAGCATCGGTAATCTTACCGCCCAAAACGGCAGATGCATAGTCGATAGAAGCTGCATCGGCTGTAACGACCTTTGCATTGGTAGTTACCAGGCTCTTAACTTCGCCGGTATATGTCACTTTACCCTGCAAGCGTACAAATGCTTGATAGTAAAGATTTGAATTGTTTGTCAAACCGCTGATTGTAGCGCTAAATGCACCTTTATCCAATGAAGCGTTTACGCTTTCGTTCAAATTATCTTGGCTGAAGCCGTAGTTAAAACCTACTGTGTAAGCACTGGAAGCCATGTTTTCCAAACCGCTTACCGAACCATTCAGTGTGGCTGTGGTAGCCGTAACATCGGAAGTACCTGTTACTACAGAAGATTCGGTCAAGACCGGCGTTGTAGAAATGGAGTATTCTACTTCGTCCTCGCATGAGGCTAATGAAAGCCCCATGACAAGTGCCATAATTCCGAAATATATTTTTGTTTTCATATTCTCTTAATCGTTTAAATCATTACTGAATGGTATGAATAGCAATCGAAGTGACTTCGGCAGTAACTTGTGAAGCATCGAACGAACCGTCTTCGGCTAAAGGTCCATCGGCCATATCGCCAACCAAGATACATACAGATACACAAGATACTCCTTCGAAGTTAACGGTTGCACCTGTAGTGTTTACAAGTTCGATGGTCTTTTCGCTACTGTCGGCAGAAATAGTAACGGCAGAAGGGTCGGCAAAGACATCGGCGCCCCACTTGTTGATAATGAGATTATCGCTGATGGCCAACTTCGGTGCAGCACCTTCCTTCCACTGGATACCATCTACCTTGAACTTGATAACCAACTTCTGGTTCTTCTTCAGCTTCATCTTGGTAATGTCTACCATCGGAGAAGCGCCTCCCCATGGGTTATACAAGTCGAAACGGAACTGGAATGCATTGTTGTTGGTTTCAAAATAAGCATTCATCAAAGAGTTGTCTACCTTCACTTCTACCGGGCCATTATCTGATGTAATAGGCTTGATAGTGAGGTTAGCACACAGATACTTGTTCACTGCACCTGTTGCATCCTTACCGGCAGGTACACCCAATACTACCTGACTATCGTCGGCCGAAATCTTCATTACAGTAAATTCCTTACCGGTAACCTGGATATTGTCGTTCACCTTCATCAAAGAAACTTCGTCGGCAAATACCAACTTGTTGCCTTGTACTGTAAATGTAGACGAATAAGTGGTGTCGGTCAATTCGATATCGCAATTATAAGTACCTGCGGTAGCGCTGGTAGAAAGATTCATGGTAAAGTCGCCTGCATTGGCATAAGCCGGTGCCCAAGCGGTAGAGTAATCGTCTACGCTATCGAATCCGTTGGATTCCCATGCAGCCGAAGCAGCATTCCACCAATACCAATCGTAAGGTGCGTCTTCGTTCATCAGATATGTAGTAGCAGTACCTACATAGGTAGCGCCCGAGCCAGCAATCTTGAACAATTCTTCTTCCAAGTTGGTATAAGTAGGTTCCTGTACCGGAGTAGTGCCTAACAAACCTGCATCTTCTGTCGGGATGATGGAAGGATCGTTATAGGCTTCTTCGGAGATGAAGTTCCATACCAACCACCATGGGCCTTCGCTATTGGTACGCATTGTAGCCAACTGAAGCAAATAAGGAGTACATTCCAGAATCTTGATGTCAACTGTATAATTGGCACAAACATTGTCGAAACCGGCATTGTGCAAAGCATAGCACTTGTCGAATGTAATGACAGGACGCTTGGGGTCTGAAATATTCAAACTGAACTTACCGTTCATCAACGTACCACCATTGGCATCGTTACGGAATACTTCGGCTGTACAACCTTGTTGTGCATCCAAACCGAATGTCATGTATGAATCAAAATAAGGGTCGCCTTCAGGAATCAACCAGCTTTGGATACCTGGGTCCCAGTTGGGTGTCCAGTTGGCGCTACCAAACATTACATCTTTACTGGCAGAACCATCGTTCTTTACATCGTCGGGATTCATATACATTACCGGGCCTGTACAACGTCCGATACCGTAATTCTTATCAATAGGAATCCATTTACGTGACTTACCTACACCACCGGCAAGATTTGACCAGATTTCATCTTCCAACATACCGAAATTGTTCTGCGATACATTGAACTGATAGGGAGCCCCATATACAGGACCTGCCGGAGTCAATACACCGAAAGTAACTGAATAGTCACCGGCAAAGGGCAACTGGATGGTCATATCTTCTTTCTGAGAACGCCCTTGCGGAGTTTCCCAAAGAGGAGTTACACCCGACACCAATGATTTAAGATGAATGGTATTGGGATCGGAAGCATCCGGTGTTACAGAGAATGCAATCCCTTGAACCAAATCATCGGCTACATAAGTCATTTCACCCAAATCGTGTTCTTCGGGCGAACAGGCGGTAAACATTACTGCACCTGCAACAAATGAATATATATAAGATTTCAGTTTCATAATCTTTTAATCTTTAATAGTTATACCTTGATTACCATCCTGCATTTTGTACCAATGTACCACCTGAAAGCGTAATCTGATTGTAAGGAATCTGAGACAAGCCCTTGGTAGCCTTCATCTTGTCGGCCACGATGATGACTGCATCTTCATTGCCACCACTGAACACCTTGGTATCGGTAACGAGCTGATTGGCAGCAGCATCTACACCTTGGCGCAACAAATCCCAATAGTTGATGCTTTCAAAACAAAATTCGAACTTACGCTCCTTCATGATGTTTTCCTTGCTTGCTGTAACTGCAGGAGCATTGCCTCCGAATGCACGGTTACGCACTTCGTTGAAGTATGTCTGTGCATTAGCACTACCCAATTCGGCAGCCATCAACAATACATCGGCATAACGAATCAACACATAGTCCTGATGATTGGAAATCTGGAAGTCACCAGAGCCATCTTCCTTCGAAGCCGAAGTACCATCGGCAAAACAAAGTGGAGCATACTTCTTCACAGCATAACCGGTATATTCGCGTTGGTCGTTATAACTGGCTTCCCATTCATCGTCGGCAGTGATGCCTTCGGCTTCCATATCGATAATAGAAGCAGCCTTACGAGTATCGCCCGATGCAAATTCATCAACAAACGCCGGATTTACTGTCAAAGCGCCCCAGCCCTTACCATAAGGTGCAGCACTCAACGAACGCATACCTACCATTACTTGCCAACGGTTACCGTCATTGTTACCGTTATAGTCTTGAGAAGAAGTGAACTTCATGGCGAGAATGGTTTCGGCATTACCGTCACCGGCATAAGTACCCAAGAGTTTGGCCATATCAGCCTTTTCACCATCGGCTGGTTTGTCAACAACTGTTGCTGATGCTGCCGGCCACAAATTCTTGAATTCAGGAATCAACGAGAATTCGCCCGATGCGATTACATCTTCGCAAGCAGCCAATGCTTCTGCCTTTGAAACACCGGCAGGTTCCTTACCATAATAACCGGTATAGAACAAATAGGCACGTGCCAAAAGGGCTTCGGCTGCATACTTGGTTACGTGACCATCATTGCTGGCTGCTTCTGCCTTAGGATAAGCATTTGCCGGAATGTTTTCAATAGCATACTTCAAATCGTCGAAAATCAAGGCATACACGCTATCGGCCGGAGCTTGTGCACGGTTTTCGTTCACAGGAGCCTCAAACAAAGGAATGTTACCCCACAAACGAACCATATCGAAGTAAAGCAACGCGCGGATGGCACGGCATTCGCCCATGTATGTGCCTTGCATACTACCCGATTCTTTCCATTGGATTTGTTCTTCGTGGGCAATCAATTCATTGCAACGATAAACGGCTGCATAATAGTTCTTCCAATCGCCTTCGTACAAATTCAAATCAGCCGGTGATTGAGTTATATCAAAACGGTCAACAGCTTGATAACCGCGTCCGTCGCCATTACCGGTAGCACCGAAACATTCGTAACTCATGGTTTCAGAACCCAAATAAAAGCCGATGGACATGGCCGATGAAGTTTGACGCCAACCGTCATAACAGCCAATCAATGCACGATAAGCATCGCCTTCGGTCTTATAGAAAGTTTCTGTATTCGATTCTGTCTTAGACTCAACATCCAGATAACTTTCAGAGCAAGAAGTCACACTCAAGCCTACGCTCAGTACTCCCGCCATCAATATATTGAATTTCATCTTTTTCATATCGCTTCAATTAGAATTTAAGATTTAAACCTACCAATACTGTACGAGGACGTGGATAGTAACCTACATCGACACCCGATACCCAGCCATCCATACCATAACCGATTTCGGGGTCCATACCATCATACTTTGTGAAAGTAAACGCATTCTGTACCTGAGCATACAAACGTGCCTGGCTGATGCCTTTCCACTTGATCAGCTTGGCAAAGTCGTAACCCAAAGTAATGTTGCTGATACGCAAATAGTCACCGTCCTGGATAAAGAGGTCTGAGAACTGCCAGTTGATGTTCTGTTCGGTTACACGCGGCATACGGTTAGAAGTACCTTCGCCTGTCCAACGTTCGAGAATGGCAGTTGTATAGTTGGCATACTTGTTGGTTTGGTTACGGTAAGATTGTACAATTTGTTGACCTACAGCACCACTTGCCACAATTGAGAAGTCGAAGCCCTTATAGTCAAAGCCTAAATTGAAACCGAATGTAAAGTCGGGAATACCATTACCCAAGTCTACTTTATCACTGTCGTTGATAACACCATCGTGGTTGAAGTCTACATATTTCACATCACCCGGTTGTGCATCGGCTTGCAATACACCGTTACCGGCAGCAATCCAATCCTTGATTTCTTGTTGGTTCTGGAAGATACCGCATGTCTTGTAACCCCAGAAGTAACCGATGGCATGACCGTTTTCAGCACGATAGAATTCAGTAGAGTTATCGTACAATTGGTTAGTCTGACCGTGGATGATACCATCTGTATTCGGAATTTCGCCTACTTCGTTCTTATTGTAAGCACCATTGATACCTATATTATAATTGAAGTCCTTGCCCAACTGGTCGCTCCATGACAAAGCCACTTCCACACCGCTATTCTTTACGCTACCACCGTTGATATAAGGTGCACCTGCACCTACGGTTGCCAGAATCGGAGCTTCTACCAACCAATCCTTGGTTTCCTTGATATAGAAGTCAAAGTTCACGCCCAAACGATTGCCAAACAAACGGGCATCGAAACCGATATTGGTTTGTTCGGAAGTTTCCCACTTGATATCGGCATTGGCTAAACGGCTGGGATAAGCACCCCAGGTAGAAGCCAGCAAGGTAGCCGAAGCGGCCGAATCGTAACCATAGTTACCGAACAGATAGTGAGTATTGGTACTCTTTACAGGTGCCAAATACTGATAGTTGCTGATGTTCTGGTTACCTACTTGTCCCCAGCTGGCACGAATCTTCAAGAAATCCAACCATGATTGGGTCTTTTCCATCCATTTTTCGTTGCTGATAGTCCAACCTGCAGATACAGAGGGGAAATAACCGAAACGGTTTCCACGAGCAAACTTAGAAGAACCATCGGCACGGAAAGTAGCATTCACCATATAGGTTTCTTTCCAGTTCCATCCCAAACGACCGAAATAAGATACCGAACGGCTTTCATCATGCGGATTACCGGAAGCACCGATACCATCGGCTGTAGAAGCAGCAGTACCATTGCCTACGAAAGCGTGTCCCCAATCATCAAAACCTTCCTTCAAGGAAGCTTGGTTAGCACCTACGTATGTACCTTCATAGCGATAGGCTTCCATACCCACCAATGCATTGAAATGATGATCCTTGATGTCCCAATCGTAAGTAGCGGTATTGGTCCATGTCATACCCAAGCTATGGTTTGCATTTTGAGATACACCGGTCTTTGCATTATTATAAGAATAAATGGAGAACTGATACAATGGAGAGAAGCTGCGATATTCGGAAGAACCATAAACGGCACCGAATACAGTCTTGACTTTCAAGTTCTTGATAGGTTGCAATTCTGCATATACATTACCGGAGAAGGTAGCGTTCTTGCTTTCGTTGTTGGTATTGGTCATCATGGAGCCGTAAGGGTTACCATCGGCATTGTACCAATCGCTGTTGCTTGTATCATTATAAGGTGAATCGTAGATGTTGTTATCGCTGTAGACAGGAGTCAACGGTGAAGTACCGAATGCACCACGCAAGGTATTGTTATACTGGTTACCTACACCAATACCATTATTCTTCTTATATACGAAACTTACTTGTTCACCCACTTTCAACAAATCGTTGAACAACTTGTGTTCTGAATTGATACGGAAGTTATAACGTTCGTAGTTAGATACATCTTCACCACCTACAATACCTTCTTGGCTCATATAACCCATAGAAAGAGCATAAGTAGAAGTCTTTGAACCACCGGTTACACCCAAAGTATAGCTTTGTGTCTTGGCATCGTCCTTGAACATGGTGTCTACCCAATCTGTATCATAAATACCACCATATTCATTATGGATGGACTTGAAGCTTCCCCAATCGTAAACGGCACTACCGCTATTCAAGGCCTGTTCGTCCATGATAGTCATGTATTGCAAAGCATTCAACATATCAGCCTTACGGGCTGCATTCTGAACACCATAATAAGCATCGAACGAAACTTGTGCCTTACCCTCACGACCTTGCTTGGTTGTTACCAATACTACACCGTTGGCAGCCTGTGCACCATAGATAGCAGCCGAAGCGGCATCCTTCAACACATCGATGCTTTCAATATCGGCCGGATTCAATGTAGAGATATCGCCACCTACACCGTCAATCAAATAAAGAGGGCTGGAACTACCTACAGTACCCAAACCACGAATCTGAACTTTCATTCCTTCGCCCGGCTGACCGGAAGTAGAAGTAATGTTCACACCCGGAGTCTGTCCCTGCATGGCTTGCAAAGGGTTGGTAGTATTCAATTTCGCAATGTTGTCACCTTTTACCTGAACGGTAGCACCGGTAACCAATTTCTTCTTCATGGTACCATAACCTACAACCACCACTTCTTCCAAAGTTTCTGTATCTTCTTTCAAAGTTACATTCAATGTGGTTTGATTGGAAATGGTTATTCCTTGAGTAACATACCCGATGTAAGAAAAAACAAGGACATCGCCTGTCTTCACATTAACAGTATACCGTCCGTCAAAATCGGTAACGGTACCATTGGTTGTTCCTTTGACAAGAACACTTACACCGATGAGAGGTTCATTGTCCGTTGCCGAACGAACCACACCCGAAATCGTCTTGTCTTGAGCGGGATTAGCCTGAAGGCTACTTACTGCCGGCAATAGCATCAGCATGACCAACGCCAAGCGGCATAAATGCACGAATGTACATTTTCCAAGAAACGTTTTTTTCATGGTAATTAATTTAAAGTTTATAACATTAATAATATTTGTTCCCAATCCTTAAAAATAGTTTTCGAAACAAGGGCAAAGTTAAGATTTATTTCAAATTCATCAAGACTAAAATGTTATTTATTGGAAGATAAAAGGTATTTAATGGTTGCTTAAATGTTATAAAATTAGGGATGATTTGTTATCAGAACCTTTATTAACGCTTTCAGAAGGTAATCTACAAGATAATTCGTATAAAATTACTACCTTTGCAACATGAAAAGAATACTAAGCAAAGCGCAATACATACAGCAACTGGTCAGCGAAGGAGAACATTGCCACCAGGATTTCAAATTCGAGATATCGGATACCCGAAAAATAGCCAAAAGTCTTTCGGCATTTGCAAACACCGAAGGAGGGCGGTTGTTGGTAGGTGTAAAGGATAACGGAAAGATAGCCGGTATACGTTCGGAAGAAGAAATCTATATGATAGAGGCTGCCGCCACCATGTATTGCCAACCTCCGGTAGCATACACTACCCAAACTCATTTGGTAGAAGGGAGAACCGTTCTCGAAGTATGCATAGAAGAGGTGACGAACAAGCCTATTTATGCATTGGATGAAGAAAACAAGCCAAAAGCATACGTACGCATCATGGATGAGAATATTTTGGCAACGCCCGTACACTTGAAAGTATGGCAACATGCCAACAAAAAAAGAGGGGCATTTGTTGCATTTACAGAAAAAGAACAACGACTACTAGATGCCATGAAAGGAAAGATGCTGACTCTCAACCAATGTTGCAAGGCCAGTAAACTTAACCGACAGACGGTTTGCAACCTGTTGGCCGATTTCATTCGCTTTGATTTGGTATTACCCACCTTCCTTTCACATAAATTTTATTTCAAATTAAAAGAAGAATAATATGGATACAATGACCTATTGGTTAAACAACATCAACGATGTACTATGGAGTTATATCCTGATAGCCATGTTGCTGGGATGCGCTTTATGGTTTACCTTCAAAACCAAATTCGTACAATTCCGCATGATTGGTGAAATGATAAAAGTATTGAGCGAATCGACCTCCAAACAAGAAGGCCGCGAGCATCATATCTCATCTTTTCAAGCCTTTATGGTTTCATTGGCCAGCCGAATAGGCACCGGAAATCTTGCCGGCGTTGCAACCGCCATTACTGTAGGTGGACCTGGAGCTGTCTTTTGGATGTGGATTGTTGCTTTATTAGGATCAAGCAGCGCTTTCATCGAATCTACCCTTGCCCAATTATATAAGGTACACGGAAAGGATTCATTCATCGGGGGACCGGCCTATTACATGAAGAAAGGATTGAAACAACCGTGGATGGGAGTACTTTTCGCTATTCTTATTATATTTACCTTCAGTTTCGCTTTTAACTCCGTACAGAGCAACACCATTTGCGCCGCTTTCGAACAGGCTTTTCAAGTAGATCACACGTTGATGGGAATAATCCTGACGGTCATGTCACTCATTATTTTCTTTGGAGGCATCCAACGAATAGCCAAGGTAAGCAGCGTCATTGTCCCCATCATGGCATTGGGATACATCGTATTGGTTGTCATCATCATCGGTATGAACATCCAGTTATTGCCACAAGTTTTGGAAACAATTGTCAGTCAAGCATTTGGATGGAAACAGGCATTGGGTGGCGGTATAGGTATAGCAGTAATGCAAGGCATCAAGCGAGGTTTGTTCAGCAACGAGGCCGGTATGGGCTCTGCGCCTAACGTAGCAGCAACGGCCGATGTAACCCATCCCGTAAAACAAGGATTGATACAAGCGTTAGGAGTATTTACCGATACATTAATCATCTGTACATGTACTGCATTCATCATACTTTTCAGTGGTATACCTTTGACAGGAGAAGCCAATGGAGTGCAACTCACACAAATGGCCCTCAGCAGTGAAATTGGCAACTTCGGAAGCATCTATGTAGCCATCGCCATCTTGTTCTTTGCCTACAGCAGCATTATCGGCAACTATTATTATGGAGAGGCCAATGTAAGATACATTACCAACAACAAAATGGTGATGACCATTTTCCGTATGCTTTCTGGAGGAATGGTTATGTTCGGCGCACTTGCCAGCCTTGACTTGGCATGGAGTTTGGCAGACATTTGCATGGGACTGATGACCATCTGTAACCTCATTGCCATCACCCTATTGGGCAAATATGCCTTCCGTCTGCTTGAAGACTACCGCAAACAAAAGCGAATGGGCATCAAACATCCTGTTTTCACAAAAGATAAAATAAAAGATATTGAAGCAGATATAGAATGTTGGTAGAACATTTTTTGTATCTTTGCGCACAATTAAACCCTAAATAAAAAGAAATGAGTATATTTTCCAAATTATTCGGCAAGAAGCAAGCCGAAGGAGAAGAATCGGTAAGAGTGGGCGGTATGGAGGATTTCATGACCCTCATCCGCGTGTATTACCAAGCGGTAATGGCATCAAACATCGGCATTACCAACATTAATTTCTTGCCCGATATGGCCGTATTCAAACGCAGCTTGAAGATTGCCACCCAAAACAACAAATTGGGCGTGGCCGAAAAGTCACGTTGCAAGAAAATGCTGACCGAAATTTACGGATTGCCCGACAGTTTCTTTAAGGAAGTGGACAATTCCATAAAGAAGAACGTAAAGAACATTAACGATGTAAAGACTTACCTCTTTATGTTCCAAGGATTCAGCCAAGATTTGATGATGCTTATCGGCAATTTGATGCAATGGAAGTTCCGTATGCCGGGCGTATTCAAGAAGCTTCTCCGTTCAATGACCGAAAAGACCGTACACGACATCGTAACCAAGACCGATTGGAAGGACGATAGTGTACATAAGACCTGTCTCACCATCCGCAAGTACAAACAAGCATTGGGTTACTCTGAAGAATGGATGAACGAATACGTATACAACATCGTATTGCTCGCCAAGAAAGAACCAAAACCCAAGGAATGATAGAAGAGCATCCATTGGAGCCCTTCCTGCCGTCTGATGCCCAATTGCTGATGCTCGGCAGTTTTCCTCCCCAACGAAAAAGATGGAGCATGGATTTTTATTACCCGAATCTACAAAACGACATGTGGCGTATATTCGGGTTGATATTCTTTGGCGATAAAGAACATTTTCTTTTACCTCACAAAAAGGCGTTTTGCAAGGAAGAACTCATCGTTTTCCTCCAAGAAAAGCGAATAGCTTTATTTGATAGTGCCTCCGTTATCCGAAGGCTTAAGGACAATGCATCCGATAAATTTTTAGAAGTGATTGAACCAACCGATATAGGTTTATTGTTAAAACAATTGCCGGCATGCAAAGCCATTGTAACAACCGGACAAAAAGCAACCGACATCGTGCGTGATCAATTGGAAGTGAAAGAACCCGCTGTAGGTAAAAGTGAAGCCTTTTCATTTGAAGACAGGAGACTTCGTTTATACCGAATGCCCTCTTCCAGCCGGGCATATCCGTTGGCGCTCGAAAAAAAAGCGGAAGTTTACAAGTTCATGTTCAATGAATTAGGGATTCCAAGCGAATAAAACCGTAAAAATCCGTTGCAGAAACTTGGCAATTAAGAAAAAATGCACTACTTTTGCATCCGCAAACACGGGAGTAGCTCAGTTGGTAGAGCACCGGTCTCCAAAACCGGGTGTCGGGAGTTCGAGCCTCTCCTCCCGTGCGAAAGAAAGTGGATGTAGAAATACATCCACT
>CAZJFI010000007.1:0-25177 GCA_964545265.1 uncultured Phocaeicola sp. | reverse complement strand
AAAGTCTCAACATGATTTCACCTAAGGTTACTATTTTTCCCATAATTTTAGAATTTAATATTTAATACTTCTTTATTGTTCGATTAACCATTGACGATAAATATATCGTGTGCGTGCACAAAAGTACTATTTATTTTTTAAATACCAAAAAAAGCTTTATATTTGTTGCTGAAAAATTTAATCTAACCGATGTATATATAATAAGGTATATATGAATAAAATGCCTGAAAGAATCAGAATTAAGGATATTGCCCAACTGGCCGGTGTATCTGTCGGTACCGTGGATCGTGTACTCCACGGAAGAACAGGTGTGGCCGAATCAAGCAAGAAGAAAGTTGAAGAAATTCTGAAGCAATTGGATTACCAGCCCAATATGTATGCCAGTGCTTTGGCATCCAACAAGAAATACCACTTTGTATGTTTGTTGCCTCAACATAATTCCAACGACTATTGGACAGATGTAGAGAATGGAATAGACAATGCCGTAAAAAGCTTTACCGATTTTCATATTACTGTTTCCGTCATTTATTATGACCAATATGTCTATTCATCGTTTACAGAATCGGGAGAGCATGCATTATCCATGAATCCCGATGGTGTAATTCTGGCTCCTACCATTTCTGAAACAACAACCTTGTTCGTCAATGAATTGGAAAAAGTGTCTATACCTTATATATTTATAGATTCAAATATTCCGTCACTGCGTCCTTTGGCATTTTATGGACAGAAAGCGGATCAAAGCGGTTATTTTGCCGGACGAATGATTATGATGTTGGGTGAACGCCCCCAAAACATTGTAGTATTCCGACAAATTAACGAAGGACGGTTAGGTTCAAACCAGCAGGAGAATCGTGAAAAAGGATTCCGCAAATACATGAACGAGCATTTCCCATCCTGTAATATTTATGTATTGGACTTATCGGCCAAGTGTATGGAGGAAAATGAAAAATTGCTGAATCAATTCTTCAAGGAGCATCCAGAAATTGATTGTGGCATTACCTTCTGTTCCAAAGTCTATATGATTGGCGAATATCTACTGAAGCAGAACAATAAAAGGTTCAAGCTCTTAGGATATGACTTGTTGGAAAGAAATGTAGATTGCCTCAAACAAGGAACCATTGAATTCCTTATTGCACAACAGCCTACAGCACAAGGTTACAATAGCATTGAAAGCTTATGTAATCATTTGATTTTCAGAAAGGAAATTAAACAATACAATTATATGCCAATTACGTTGCTTACCAAAGAAAACGTAGATTATTATTTAGAGATTCACCGAAAAAAATAACTAACAACTAATATATGGAAACTAAGTATTTGAAAATTAACCCTGCTGATAATGTAGTGGTTGCCATCTCGGACCTGAAGGCCGGAGAAATCATCAATGAAGGTAATAATCAAATTGTTTTAAAAGAGGATGTTCCTGCCGGACATAAGGTTACTTTGAAAGACTTTACAGAAGGTGAAAACGTCATTAAATATGGCTATCCTATCGGACATGTACGTTGCAATGTAGAAGCCGGACGCTGGATTAACGAAAATCAAATCCAAACCAATTTGGCCGGTTTGTTGGACTATACCTATAACCCCGTAAAAGTAGACTTGGACATTCCTGTAAGGAACTTGACATTCAAAGGATATCGCCGTAAAAATGGCGAAGTGGGTATCCGTAACGAAGTATGGATTATCCCTACCGTAGGTTGTGTGAACGGTATTGTAAACCAACTGGCTGCTAATTTACGTCAGGAAACCGGTGGCGAAGGAGTAGATGCCATTGTTGCATTTCCACACAATTATGGTTGTTCACAGTTGGGTGATGACCACGAAAACACCAAGAAAATTCTTCGCGACATGGTAAAACACCCCAATGCAGGTGCTGTATTGGTAGTAGGATTGGGATGTGAAAACAACCAACCGGATGTATTTCGCGAATTTGTTGGTGAATATGATGAAGAGCGTGTTAAATTCATGGTATCACAAAAGGTAGAGGGCGATGAAGTGGAAGCCGGAATGAAGATTCTCCGTGAAATTTATGCCAAGGCTAAAGAAGACAAGCGTGAAGATGTTCCATTGTCTGAACTTCGTGTAGGTTTGAAATGTGGTGGATCGGATGGTTTCTCGGGTATTACTGCCAATCCGTTATTGGGTATGTTTTCTGACTTCCTTGTTGCACAAGGAGGTACTTCTGTATTGACCGAAGTACCCGAAATGTTTGGTGCCGAAACTATTTTGATGGACCGTTGCCGTACAAAAGAATTGTTCGAACAAACCGTTTCACTTATCAATGACTTCAAGGAATACTTCTTGTCACATGGAGAACCGGTGGGCGAAAATCCATCACCAGGTAACAAGGCCGGAGGTATCTCTACCCTTGAAGATAAAGCATTGGGATGTACTCAAAAATGTGGTAAAGCCTATGTGGACGGTGTAATGGCTTACGGTGACCGCTTACAAGTAAAGGGATTGAACTTGCTTTCTGCTCCGGGTAATGACTTGGTGGCATCTACAGCCTTGGCATCTTGCGGATGTCACATCGTATTGTTTACTACCGGTCGTGGTACTCCATTTGGAACATTTGTTCCTACCATGAAGATTTCTACCAACTCCAATTTGGCCAAGAACAAACCTACTTGGATTGACTTTAACGCCGGCGTAATTGTAGAAAACGAACCGATGGAAAAAACTTGCGAACGATTCATTGACTATATCATCCGCGTAGCAAGTGGTGAGCAAGTAAACAATGAAAAGAAAGACTATCGTGAAATTTCTATCTTCAAGAATGGTGTAACTTTATAAGATCTTCTCCATCTTATCAGAAGAAACGAGTCGCAAATTAGATTTAGGCACGGATTACAACGAATAGAACGGATTAAGTATGCTTGCATACACTAAAAACCGTATTAATCTCTGTAATCTGTGCCTAAAATAATAATCTTTTTTTCGTACCTTTGCCGCATGAAAGAAAATAAGATTATTCCACTTAATAACAAACCTAATATTTGGGCACTGACTCCCCTATTCGTTTTCTTGTGCCTATATTTAGTTACCTCACTCATAGTCAACGACTTTTATAAGGTTCCTATCACAGTTGCATTCCTTGTTTCATCCGTTTATGCCATCTGTATCACCAAAGGACTGCCTTTGAACAGTCGTATTATGCAATTCTCATCGGGAGCTGCCGACAAGAATATCATGCTGATGATATGGATATTTATTCTGGCCGGCGCATTTGCCCAAAGCGCCAAGGATATCGGTGCCATTGATGCAACAGTAAATCTGACCCTTCAATTGCTTCCGAGTAATTTATTATTGGCAGGAATCTTCTTGGCCGCTTGTTTCATCTCATTATCTATCGGGACTTCGGTAGGCACTATCGTAGCATTGGTACCTGTTGTAGCAGGCATTGCCGATAAAACAGGAATGGGTATGCCTTTTATGACTGCCATTGTGGTGGGAGGAGCTTTTTTCGGAGATAATCTTTCGTTTATTTCTGATACTACGATTGCAGCTACCCGTACACAGGGTTGTGCCATGCGCGACAAGTTTCGTGCCAACTTCCTTATCGTACTCCCAGCTGCTTTGCTTGTATTAGGTTGGTATATCTTCAAAGGTATGAACCTAACCATTATCCACGAGACAGCACAAGTAGAATGGATAAAGGTTATACCTTATATTATAGTACTCCTTACCGCCTTTTTAGGATTGAATGTCGCATTGGTATTAATATTGGGGATTATATCTACAGGCATGGTAGGAATAATTACCGGCAGTATTTCATTCTTTGACTGGTTCGGATCAATGGGAAGTGGTATTACCAATATGGGAGAACTCCTGATTGTTACCCTATTGGCCGGAGGTATGTTGGAATTGATTCGATTTAACGGAGGAGTAGATTATATTCTTCAAACCTTAACTAAAAAAGTAAACGGTAAACGTGGAGCTGAATTTTGTATTGCAGCATTGGTTAGCATTGCCAATTTTTGTACTGCCAATAATACCATTGCCATTATAACGGTAGGACCTCTTGCCAGTGATATTGCTACCCGTTATGGAGTGGACAAACGAAAAAGTGCCAGTATTCTTGATACTTTTTCGTGTGTAGTACAAGGAATTATTCCTTACGGAGCACAAATGTTGATAGCCGCCAAACTGACTTCCATCTCCCCTATATCCATTATCGGTTATTTATATTATCCCATGGCAATAGGTATTGTGGCTATACTGAGCATTTGGTTGAGATATCCTAAAAAATACTCGTAACCCACTTAAACATATAAAAATGGCTCCGTTCCTTTCGCCAAAGGTTACGGAGCCGTTAATTGTTGGGTATGTATATACTATCAGCACCCTTATTACTCAATGAGGTGTTGCTCTAATATATCATTGATGTTGTTCACGAAGCAAATCGTTTACAGTCTTCACCGGATTGAATGTTCCAAGAGGTACTTCTACGAATACGGTACTCCAGTCGCTCATTGCACCATTCCATAATCCAGGCAATTCAAGTGCTTTCAATTCCTTACCACTCTTCGATTTGTAAGAAATGAAACCGGTAGCCTTGTCTACATAGTTCACCAAGTTGAACTTGTTTCCCTTATAGTCGCGTACAGCACATACCAAGTCAACCGGATTGAAGTGTGTACCCTTTTCGAACATAGCTTTCTTTTCTGCATCGTTCATATCAATCTGTGAACTTTCCAGAATTTGCAACGATACAGTTCCGTCAGGATTATAAGCCAAGAACGGACCGCCACCCGGTTCACCCACATTCTTAACCATACCGCAAACACGCATCGGACGGTTCAATTTCTTGCGCAAATAAATGACCAAATCAGCATCTTCCAATTCCTTGATATCTGTTTTTCTGCAGCAAAGATTCTGTTGTACAAAGCGGATGATTTCTTCCAATTGTTCGTGGGTATATTTTCCACCATCCAACAATTCGAGATATTCGAAAGCCTTCTTCTGTAATGTTACCAATACACCGGCAATCAGTTTCTTATAAGTAACGGTTTCATCCTTCAAACGATCGGGCACTACATTATCAATGTTCTTAATGAATACGATATCGGCATCCAAATCGTTCAAATTTTCAATCAAGGCACCATGACCACCCGGACGGAACAACAATTTTCCATTATCGCGGAAAGGTTTGTTTTCCATATCAGCAGCAATTGTGTCTGTACTTGGCTTTTGTTCAGAGAACGATACACTGTATTCTACACCATATTTCTGAGCATAAGCAGCTACCTTTTCTTCTACCAATGCCTTGAAAAGTTCACGGTGTTCGGTAGAAACTGTAAAATGTACATTGACCTTTCCTGTCTTACCGGCTGCATAAAGTGCACCTTCTACCAAATGTTCTTCCAACGGAGTACGTACTCCATCTTCGTAACGATGGAATTTCAACAAGCCTTTAGGTAAAGCACCATAATTCAAGCCGGCAGCTTCAAGCAAATTAGCAACAACAGCCTTATAATTTCCTTCGGCAACCAATGCATCGATTCCCTTGCCATTGTTCTTTTCACAAGAAGCATTCAAATCATCGAAGAAAGCAAATTGATGTACATTGGCAAAAAACTTCTTTTCAAAATCTGTAGTAGGCACATCATAGTCAGCTCCTATGAACTCAAACATATTCTTGAACATACGGCTGGCTGCGCCTGATGCCGGTACAAATTTCACAATGGTCTTTTCACCTTGTTTGTATGCATCCCATGCCTTCAAATAGTCTTCAATTTCAGTTTCAGCAGGTGCAAGGATTCCTTTTTCAATCGAAGCAGCTCCATCCAATTGCAAGAACGGAAAACCTTTTTCAAAACATGCCAGTTGTTCGGCAATCTTTTCTTCAGAAATACCTTTCTTTTCTAATAAGGCTTTGTCTTCAGGTGTAATCATGATACTCTTTTGTTTGTTTAGATAATATGTTTTTAACTTAATTGCTCAAAATTACAAAAAAAAGCAAGAAAACGAACTAAAATGGGAGAAAAATTAATACCTTTACTCCGAAATAAATGAATAGACGTGATATGGAAGATAAATTTTATTTCACCGAACAAGAACGAAACCAACTTTTTACGCTATATAAAAGACTTCTTCAACTGACTGGAGATGCACTTCAAAAAGGAGATTGCCGAAAACTGAAACATTACTTGGCTAAAGGAATATCGGAAGGTATTTTACCACGTAATAGTTTTGGTATGAATCCTATTATAAAGGATATGCAAACTGCCGTCATCGTTGCAGATGAAATTGGTATGAAACGTGCTTCTATTTTAGGAATCATGTTGCATGATTTGGTGAAGCATCAACTTTGCCCCCTTGAGAACATTCGTCTGGAATTTGGAGAAGATGTAGCAGGAATCATCCGTGGTCTGGTAAAAATCAATGAATTATACTCCAAGAGCCCTACTATTGAATCGGAAAACTTCCGCAACCTGTTGCTGTCGTTTGCCGAAGATATGCGTGTGATTCTGATTATGATTGCCGACCGAGTGAATCTGATGAGACAAATACGCGATTCGGAAAACGATGAAGCCCGCCAACAGGTATCCAATGAAGCGGCTTATCTGTATGCTCCCCTCGCCCACAAATTGGGCTTGTACAAGTTGAAATCCGAATTGGAAGACTTGTCGTTGAAGTATACGGAAAAAGAAATGTATTATCACATCAAGGAAAAGCTGAATGCCACCAAGGCTGCCCGTGACAAATACATTGCTACCTTCATTGAACCGATTCAGAAAAAATTGGAAGCGGCAGGTTTGAAATTCCATATGAAGGGACGTACCAAGTCCATTCATTCCATCTACCAAAAGATGAAGAAACAAAAATGTCCTTTCGAAGGAGTATACGATTTATTTGCCATCCGTATTATTCTGAACTCTGAATACGAAAAAGAGAAACAAGAATGTTGGCAGGTATATTCCATTGTAACGGATATGTATATGCCAAATCCCAAACGATTGCGCGATTGGTTGAGTGTACCCAAAAGCAATGGGTATGAATCGTTGCATACTACCGTTATGGGACCCGAAGGAAAATGGGTAGAGGTACAAATACGTACCGAACGAATGGACGAAATAGCCGAACGTGGGCTGGCTGCTCACTGGCGATATAAGGGAGTAAAAGGTGAAACCGGATTGGATGAATGGTTGACAAGTATCCGAGAAACTTTGGAAAATGCCGGTAGTGACTTGGAGGTTATGGACCAATTCAAACTGGAACTATATGAAGATGAAGTTTTTGTCTTTACTCCTAAAGGCGATTTGTATAAATTACCCAAGGGGGCGACCGTACTTGATTTCTCCTTTGCCATTCATACCAAATTGGGATGTAAGTGTATCGGTGCCAAAGTGAATGGTAAGAATGTACCACTTCGGCAGGTGTTGAATAGTGGTGATCAGGTGGAAATCATGACGTCCAATAATCAGACACCTAAGCGTGACTGGTTGAATATGGTGACTACTTCCAGAGCCAAAACGAAAATCCGCCAAGCTTTAAAGGAAATAGAAGCCCGTCAAACCCAATTCGCCAAGGAAACCATCGAACGTAAGTTCAAGAACCGTAAGCTGGAGTATGACGAATCGGTTATGATGCGTTTGATAAAAAAGATGGGATACAAAACCGTTACCGAATTCTATCAGGATATAGCCAGTGAGAAGTTGGACGTTAACCAAATATTAGACCGCTATTCAGAACTGAAGAAAAAGGAAACTGAGGCTCGTGAAGAAATTGTTTATCGTAGTGCAGAAAATTATAGTATTCTTCCAACGATAGACGATAAAGCCTTCAAAGATGACGTATTGGTCATCGACCAGAATTTGAAAGGACTTGAATTCAAGTTGGCCAAATGCTGCAATCCCATTTATGGAGACGATGTATTTGGTTTTGTAACCATTACCGGTGGAATAAAGATACATCGTGAAGATTGTCCCAATGCCCGTGAAATGAAAGCTCGTTTCGGCTATCGAATTGTGAAGGCTCGTTGGGCAGGTAAAAGTCAAGGTAAGCAATATCCTATTACACTACGTGTAGTTGGTCATGATGATATTGGCATTGTAACGAACATCACTTCCATTATCAATAAGGAAAATGGTATATTGCTACGTTCCATCAATATTGATTCGAATGACGGATTGTTCTCGGGTATGCTGACAGTAATGGTTGACGATACAGCCAAATTAGAAATGCTCATAAAGAAACTAAGGACCGTTAAGGGAGTAAAGCAAGTTAATCGTGGATAAAGTGAAAACATTTATCAAGAAAAGAATCAAGAGTTTCGGCTATGCTTTTCAGGGAATAGGTAGTTTCTTAAGGAAAGAGCCGAATGCATGGATTCATTGCACGGCAGTTGTTGTCGTTACCTCCTTAGGTTTATACTATGGAATTTCAGCGACTGAATGGTGTATCGTTATATTATGTTTTGGATTGGTCTTGATGGCTGAAGCTTTCAATACAGCAATAGAACGATTGGTTGATCTGGTTTCACCCAACTTTCATCCTTTAGCCGGCACCATAAAAGATGTAGCAGCCGGAGCGGTATTATTAGGCGCTATAGCTGTCGCCATTGTAGGAGGCATTTTATTCATTCCTTATATATTTGGTTGATTTTATCATTTATTTCGATAAAGATTTATTATTCTAACCAAAATAATACTTATATTTGCAACATCATATTAGAAAGTGAGTTTATGAAAAAGATTGTATTGACAAGTATATTAATGATAGCAGCATTATTTGCATATGCAGGAGTATGGGGGGAAGCCGATATTAAATTTGAAAAGACAACTCATGATTTCGGAACTTTTTCTGAAGATGACCCTAAAGTAACCTGTAGCTTTAAGTTTACCAATACAGGCGATGGATTATTGGTTATTCATCAGGCTATTGCTTCTTGTGGATGTACCGTTCCTCAATATCCAAAAGAACCTATCAAACCAGGAGAAAGTGGTGAAATTACCATTACTTATAATGGTGCCGGAAAATTTCCCGGTCATTTTAAGAAATCCATAACCATACGTACAAATGGGAAACAAGAAATCATCCGTCTGTATGTAACCGGCGAGATGCTACCTTCTACCAAAACAGAATAATAAGAAAAGAAGAATAGAACATTCTTACAAGAATTTCAATAAAGATTAGTCAGTTCTTATTTCCGAACTTTGCAAAAAAATAAGGAAATGAGAACTGACTTTTTTTTACTGAACTTATTCTTACTACTTTTCTTTACGGGATGTGATATGTTCGAAGCACATCCATACGATGCCTATGTACGTGGCGAGAAGAATATCAACGAAAAACAGATAGCTAAACTGGAGGAACAATTAAAAGATGCTTCCACTTTTCGATTTGCATTCATCAGTGATACACAACGATGGTACGATGAAACCGAAGATGTAGTGAAGCACATCAATGCTCGTGAAGATGTGGATTTTGTTATTCATGGTGGTGATATTTCGGATTTTGGTGCTACACATGAATTCACGATGCAACGGGATATTTTGCAAAACTTGACTATGCCATGGGTTGTCTTATTGGGTAATCACGATTGCCTGGGTACAGGAGAACATGTATATAAAGAAATATTTGGCAACCCAAATTTTTCTTTTCAAGCGGGCAATACGTTATTCATTTGTTTAAACACCAATGCTTTGGAATATGACTATTCTGAACCTGTACCCGATTTCGAGTTTCTTGAAAACCTTATGACTGAATTGCCGGAACATATAAAAAGAACGATTGTAGTGATGCACGCTCCTCCTTTCGACAGTGTTTTCAACAATAATGTAGCAAAAGTTTTTCAGTTATATCTTAAGAACTTCCCCGGATTGATGTTTTGCCTGCACGGACATCAGCATCAATATACAGTGTCGGATCTGTTTCAGGATGGAATCTTGTATTTCCAGACTCCTAATATAGGAAAACGGTTATACCTTTTATTTACTATAAACGAAGAAGGATATGAGTATGAAGTGGTTGAATTTTAAGGCGCTTTTAGTTGGAATAAGCCTTCTTTATACAGTTCCATTGACAGCACAATCATCCATACAAAAAGACACCCTATACAGTTCTGCTTATCAATCTCGTTTGGATAAATACCAACGCCAATGGAATAAATTAATTCCTATGCATACTGTATTTCAATATGCTGGCGGTATGGGACTGATATCTACAGGAGCCGGGTGGAGTTATGGCAAAAATAAGCAATGGGAAACGGATGTTCTGTTTGGTTATATTCCGAAGTATTCTTCCGATAAAATAAAAATAACCATGACTTTAAAACAGAACTACATTCCGTGGAGAGTTCCTTTGAATCATAATTGGATATTGGAGCCATTGGAATGTGGCCTCTATTTCAATACAGTATTCAGCGATGAATTCTGGACGAGTGAACCCGATCGCTATCCTAAAGGATATTACGGATTCTCTACCCGAGTGCGCACCCATATCTTTGTGGGACAGCGTATATGTATGAATATTCCGGAAAAGTACCGTAAGTTTGCCAAAAGCATTACCGCTTTCTACGAAATCAGTTCTTGCGATCTTTACATTGTAAGTGCTTTTACCAATCATTTAAAACCAGATGACTATTTAAGACTTTCTTTTGGACTAAAATTTCAGATATTCTAACGAAAATGGTTTATGTTTCTTTATTTTTCATTATTTTTGGAGATGTAATAAAAATGTCTGTAAATAATTTAAATAAAGAATCATGAAAGAAGAAAAACAGAATCAAGTCGGATTACCTGAAAATGCATTCCGACCCTTGAAAGCGGGTGAAGAATACCACCCGTTAATGTCTCCCGACAAAGAGTATCCCGAAGTGAACCTATGGTCTGTATCCTGGGGGATAGCCATGGCTATTTTATTCTCGGCCGCAGCTGCCTATTTAGGCCTGAAAGTAGGACAAGTATTCGAAGCCGCTATTCCTATTGCCATTATTGCCGTAGGAGTATCTGGAGCAGCTAAACGTAAAGGGGCTCTTGGTGAAAATGTCATAATACAATCTATCGGTGCTTGTTCCGGGGTGATAGTGGCCGGTGCTATCTTTACGCTTCCTGCCCTCTATATCTTACAGGATAAATATCCGGAAATGACTGTAGACTTTATGCAGATGTTTATCAGTTCTTTGTTGGGTGGTGTTTTGGGAGTTCTATTCCTCATCCCTTTCCGTAAATATTTTGTAAGCGACAAACACGGCGAATATCCTTTCCCCGAAGCAACAGCCAGTACCCAAGTCTTGGTGTCGGGAGAAAAAGGTGGTAGCCAGGCCAAGCCCTTATTAATGGCAGGGTTAGTGGGTGGTCTATATGATTTTATTGTAGGAACTTTTGGTTGGTGGAACGAAAACTTCACTACTCGTGTATGTGGTTGGGGAGAAATGTTGGCCGACAAAGCTAAGATTGTTCTTAAAATCAATACAGGAGCAGCCGTACTTGGTTTAGGATACATTGTAGGATTGAAATACGCAGCCATCATCTGTGCCGGTTCATTGGTTGTATGGTTGATTATTGTTCCGGGTATGTCTCTCCTATTCGGTGACCAATTGCTCAATGCATGGAATCCTGCCATTACTCAAACCGTAGGCGAAATGTCTCCTGAACTGATTTTTAAGGAATATGCCAAGAGTATCGGTATTGGTGGTATTGCTATGGCCGGTATCATTGGTATCTTCCGTTCATGGGGAATCATCAAGAGTGCCGTAGGGTTAGCAGCCAAGGAAATGGGTGGCAAGAAAAGTGAAACAAAAGTGAAGCGTACTCAAAAGGACCTTTCCATGAAAATCATAGCTTTCGGTTCTATTTTCACCATCCTGCTTACATTCGTATTCTTCTTCTTTGATGTAATGGATGGCAACCTTCTTCATAGTTTGGTAGCCATATTTTTGGTAGCAGGAATTTCCTTCTTGTTTACTACAGTTGCAGCTAATGCCATTGCCATTGTTGGTACGAATCCAGTATCGGGCATGACATTGATGACATTAATTCTTGCATCCGTAGTAATGGTAGCTGTAGGTTTGAAGGGTGCAACCGGTATGGTGGCTGCTTTGGTTATGGGTGGTGTTGTCTGTACCGCTCTTTCTATGGCAGGTGGCTTTATTACTGACCTTAAGATTGGTTATTGGTTGGGTACTACTCCAGCCAAGCAGCAAACCTGGAAATTTTTAGGAACATTGGTTTCGGCAGCTACAGTCAGCGGTGTAATCATGGTATTGAACGAAGCCTATGGTTTCAATAGTGGTGCATTGGCAGCTCCTCAAGCTAATGCCATGGCTGCTGTTATTGACCCATTGATGAATGGTGTAGGTGCACCTTGGTTATTGTATGGTATCGGAGCTGCTTTGGCTTTGGTACTTACTTATTTCAATGTACCCGCCCTTGCATTTGCATTAGGTATGTTTATTCCTTTGGAACTGAATCTCCCACTGGTTGTAGGTGGTGCCATCAATTGGTATGTAACCACTCGTAGCAAAGATGAAAAAGTTAATGCTGAACGTGGTGAAAAGGGTACTCTTCTTGCATCTGGTTTCATTGCCGGTGGTGCCTTGATGGGTGTAGTAAGTGCAGCCATGCGTTTTGGCGGCATCAACCTTATCAACGATGCGTGGTTGGCCAATCCATGGAGTGAAGTACTTGCCTTAGCCGTATACATTCTATTGATTACCTATTTAATTAAAGCTAGTATGAACATTAAAAAATAAGTCAGTATGAAGAAATTACTTACAATGGGATTATTGATGTTTGCAAGCACCATGTTCGCCCAGAAACCGATTGAAATTCAACTTTGGCCGAATGGAGCCCCTAATTCCAATGGTATCACTACTCCCGAAAAGCAGATAGACGAAAGTCGGGTTTCGGATGTTACCATCCCTACTTTAACTATATATCCAGCATCCAAGCCTAATGGGTTGGCCATTGTAGCATGTCCCGGTGGTGGATACGTACGTTTGGCTACAGCACACGAAGGTCACGATATGGCATCTTGGTTCAATGCCCAAGGCATCACCTATGCTGTATTGAAATATCGTATGCCTAACACTCATCACGATGTACCATTAAGCGATGCCCTTCAGGCTATCCGCATCATGAAGCAACATGCCGATGAATGGAAGTTAAACAAAGTAGGTATTATGGGTTCATCAGCTGGAGGACATTTGGCTTCTACTGCGGCCACTCATTTTACTGAAGATTCACGTCCCGATTTCCAAATTCTCTTTTACCCGGTAGTATCGATGATCAATCCTACCCACCAAGGTTCTAAAGACAATCTATTGGGAAAAACTCCGAGCGAAGAAATGTTGAAACTTTATTCGAATGAACAACAAGTGACTCCCCAAACACCTCCGGCTTTCATTATGCATAGCAGTGATGACAAGGCAGTACCAGTAAGCAATAGTGTTGATTACTATACTGCATTGGTAAAGAATGGTGTTTCGGCCTCCCTCCATATCTATCCTATCGGTGGTCACGGATGGGGATTCCGCGACAATTTCATCTACAAACGTCAATGGACCGGTGAATTGGAGAAATGGTTACGCGAAATTATCAAATAAATCCAAAAGAGAACAATAAAAACTTTGTCATTCAAAAGAAAAGCATTACCTTTGCACCCGCTAATACGGGATATTAGCATAAATTCAAATCATTAACAATAAAAACAATTAAAAGAAATGGCAACTAAGATCAGATTGCAAAGAAGAGGCCGCAAAAGCTATGCGTTCTATTCTATCGTAATTGCAGATGCAAGAGCTCCACGTGATGGACGATTTACTGAAAAGATTGGTACTTACAATCCTAACACCAATCCTGCCACAGTAGATTTGAATTTCGAACGTGCTCTTTATTGGGTAATGTGCGGTGCACAACCTACAGACACAGTACGCAACATCCTTTCTAAGGAAGGTGTTTACATGAAGAAGCACTTGTTGGGTGGTGTAGCTAAGGGCGCATTCACAGAAGCTGATGCTGAAGCTAAGTTCAATGCTTGGAAGAACAACAAGCAGACAGGTTTGGCTGCTTTGAAGGCTAAGCAAGAAGAAGCTAAGAAGGCTGACGCTAAGGCTCGTTTGGAAGCTGAAAAGAAAGTAAACGAAGAAATTGCTAAGAAGGTAGCTGAAAAGAAGGCTGCTGCTATGGCTGCTGAAGCCGAAGCTGCTGCTCCTGCTGAAGAAGCAACTGAAGAAGTTGCTGAAGCATAATAAATTCGGAACTGTATTTCAAACAAAAAAGTGGATGTGTCGAAATACACATCCACTTTTTTTGTATATAAATATCATCAGAAATTTACTTTCAGACGAAGAGTCATGCTACGTCCCATATCATAAAAACAATAAATGTTGTCGGCCGTAGCTTCCTGTACCCTGGAGCTGCTGATGGCTGATGGATTCCAGGCTTTAGTGATATACAGGTTGTTGAACAAATTGGTTACGTTACCTATAAGTACGGCATTGAGACCACCCAACTTGAAACGATACGAGGCATTAACATCAAAAATACTGGTAGCAGGAACTTTCCAAGGATCAAGAACACTCACTTCCTTTCCTAAAGACAAATTATTACCACTAAAAGAATAATAAGCATAGTTACGACCGTAATATACCCAATCCGCTCCTATCTTTAAATCTTTACTGATACGGATATTGGTTCCAAGTGCAGCTGTAGTTTGAGCTGAACCACCGACCTTCACTCCATCCAACTTAATGGAGGCCCATGCATGATCGGCACTTCCTGGGGTGGTTTCTGTTCCTGCCGTAGACAAAGCCCGTCCTTGTGCATTAAAGGCATATCCGGTAGCATTATTAGACCATTCCCAATCGCCCAACGACAACATACCGGTTAATTCCAACCAACGAAATGCATTATATTTCAAATCAATTTCCAATCCTTTATGGATAGCATCCACTCCTGTCATATTCATGTAGTATTCGGCCTTGTTTTCCATCATTCCGTACTTAATCATGGATTTGTCCATCCAATTGATGTAATAGGCCACTACATTCATCTGTAGATGGCTATTCTTGAAGCCATAACCCAAATCAACCATCAATGCCTTTTCATTCTTGGCTTGTTTATTGATGACATTGCTGGTATTGTCTTGCATAAAGGTATTACTGAATTTTGGTGCACGACTTAAATAACCAACATTCATAAATACATGGTGGTTTTCGTTCAGGTTGTAGTTGGCTCCACCTTTCAAATTAAAACCTACCTTGTTTACCTTAGGCGATTTGGCATGTTGTTCATCGTAATAAAAACGATCGTATCGCCAATAGGTTGTATTAGAAAGTGAACCGGCCACAAAAGCAGAGATTTGTTCGCGAGTATATTCTGCTTGGAAGAAGGCACCTTCTTGCATTACATGACCGTCGTAATCACGATAAACCACATCGCCTACACCCAACTTTTCATTTATCCAAGCCTCGTTGGAAGCATTCTTGTTGTTAGCCGGCAAAACTTTTCCGCGACTTGAATCCATAAAATAGGCACCATCGTACAAATCGATAATTTCATTGGTATGTGTCCCTTTGTAATAACGGAAGTCCACCCCTCCATAAAAATCAATGAAAGAACCGAACTTGGTATTATAATTGGATATGAATCCGTACCAATTATGATTATTCTTTGATTCAGACATCACCAGCATGGATCCGTTTTCACTGGTTGCATTGATATGCTGTATACCTGCATAATTAAAAGTACCATCCGGATTAAGTACTGGAGTTACCCCGTCTGTGAAAGTACCTGTTACCAACGAACCATAATTGCTCCCTCTCCAATCAGAGAAAGAATAGCCATAATTCTCGTTAGCTTGTCCCGAATATCCACCGCCATGCCCCAAAGAGACATAAGCCACCGTACTGAGCGAAGAACGATCATTGATGTTCCACTGATGGTTCAAACTAATTTGTGGCTTATGATACATGTTATAGCCTGATGTACGGCGGCGACCATGTTTGTCAAAACCATATACGGAATTATAACGATAATCCTTCACACCATACATGCGTTCCGTCTTTTCCCAATCTGCAATGGTCAAAGCTCCATTAGAACTACGCTGCTGATGAGTTTGCGGAGAACCAAAAGCTGTAAACGTAAGTTGATGATTGGAATTGAATTTCTTAGCCAATGACATAAACCAAGTGTATCCTTCGAATTCCAATCCTTGAGGAGCATTGTTACCCCATTCTTTAGTTCCCAGCAAAGTCATGGCCCATCCTGATTCTGACAAACCGGTAGAAACCGAAAAAGCAAGTTTGTTATACCCATGACTACCCATGGCATACGAAGCAAATCCTCCTTTCTTGGCTTCCGCTCCTTTGGTTATAATATTAATGGTTCCACCGATAGAAGGAGAAGATACTTTGGAAGCACCAACCCCACGTTGGGTTTGCATGACATTGACTACATCACGCAAACCACTCCAATTGGATTGATACACTGATCCGTTTTCCATATCATTCACCGGAACTCCATTTACCATGGTTGCCGTATTGGTATTGTCAAAACCACGCATATAGATTTCCGAATCGCCAAAACCACCACCCTGACGGTTAGCGTGTACACCGGGAGTGGTCTTCAATATTTCGACAAATTCCTGAGTACCGATTTTTTCTTCTATATAATCCAACAACACATTCGATACGGCTATTGGAGTTTTTCGTGGTACAGCTATGGTAGACTTAACTACCACATCATTCAGCATCATGGCTTCGGGCTCCATAAGAATCTTTCCTAAATCAACATTACCTGTTTGAGTTATCCGAATCCGTACGTCCTTATATCCTAAATAATTAAACTCCAATTCTGATTGTTGGGCATCATGAGTAAGTATAAATCGTCCGTCTACATCAGTTATAGTCCCATAAGTTGTTCCAATCACTGTAACGGTAGCACCAGTCAATGGAACATCTTTGTCTGCATCCACTATGATTCCTTTAACAGTTACTTGTGCCAACAAATGGGACGTAGAAAATAGGATACCAACTATAGCGAATAAATATTTACGCATGTTTTTATGTAATCTTAATCTTCCATCAGCTTGCGATAGCGCACACGTTTGGGTTCTTCATTACCCAACCGTTTGAGCTTGTTTTCTTCGTATTCCGAATACGAGCCTTCGAAATAGAATACTTCGCTATTACCTTCGAATGCTAAGATATGTGTACAAATACGGTCAAGGAACCAACGGTCGTGGCTGATAACTACCGCACAACCGGCAAAGCTTTCGAGACCTTCTTCCAATGCACGAAGAGTGTTCACATCAATATCATTGGTCGGTTCGTCGAGCAAGAGAACATTACCTTCTTCTTTCAATGCCATAGCAAGGTGCAAACGGTTACGTTCACCACCCGAAAGGACACCACAAAGCTTTTCCTGATCGGCTCCTGAGAAGTTGAAACGGCTCAAGTATGCACGGGCATTCACATCGCGGTTACCCATACGAATCAAATCGTTTCCACCACTCACTACTTGATATACGCTCTTGTTGGGGTCAATATCTTTATGTTGTTGGTCAACATAAGCAAGCTTTACGGTCTCTCCTACTTCAAATGTACCCTTATCAACCTTTTCCAATCCCATAATTAGTCTGAACAAGGTAGTCTTACCGGCACCATTCGGACCAATCACACCAACGATACCGTTAGGTGGCAACATGAAGTTGAGGTTATCAAACAACAACTTTTCACCATAGGCTTTCTGTACACCAATAGCTTCGATAACCTTGTTGCCCAATCGAGGTCCGTTTGGAATAAAGATTTCGAGTTTTTCTTCCTTTTCCTTCACATCTTCATTCAACAGCTTGTCATAAGAGTTCAAACGGGCCTTACCCTTGGCTTGACGAGCCTTAGGAGCCATGCGTACCCATTCCAATTCTCGTTCCAGCGTTTTACGACGCTTGCTCGCTGTCTTTTCTTCCATTTCCATGCGCTTGGTCTTTTGTTCCAACCAGCTGGAGTAATTACCCTTCCAAGGAATACCTTCACCACGGTCAAGTTCAAGAATCCAACCGGCAACATGGTCAAGGAAGTAACGGTCGTGGGTGATGCAGATAACGGTACCTTCGTATTGTTGCAGATGTTGTTCCAACCAATCAATACTTTCCGCATCAAGGTGGTTGGTCGGTTCGTCAAGAAGCAAAACATCAGGCTTTTGGAGCAACAAACGACAAAGAGCTACACGACGACGTTCACCACCCGAAAGATGTTTTACCGATTGGTCTTCCGGTGGACAACGGAGTGCATCCATGGCACGTTCAAGCTTACTATCAAGATTCCATGCATCGGTAGCATCGATAATATCCTGAAGTTCAGCCTGACGGACAAACAATTCATTCATCTTGTCCGGATCTTCGTAATATTCGGGCAAGCCAAACTTATTATTGATTTCTTCGTATTCTGCCAAAGCGTCTACAATTGGTTGCACACCTTCCATAACAATTTCTTTTACGGTCTTGGTGTCATCCAACTGAGGTTCCTGCGCCAAGTATCCTACGGAATAACCTGGTGAGAACACCACTTCGCCTTGATAACTCTTGTCGAGACCGGCAATGATTTTCAACAAAGTAGACTTACCCGAACCGTTCAGACCGATGATACCAATCTTGGCACCATAGAAAAAGGATAGGTAGATGTTTTTAAGTACTTGCTTATTCGCTTGGAAGGCTTTGCTTACGCCTACCATCGAAAAGATAATTTTTTTATCGTCTGCCATATTCTTTTATATTAGGATTAATATTGTTCGTTTTCATTCGGAAAATCGCAATTCTTCACGTCTTCCACATACTGACTGATAGCCTCTGTCATAATAGAATGCAGATCAGCGTAGCGACGGAGGAAACGGGGACTGAACCCATTGGTCATACCCAACATGTCGGCTACCACCAAAACCTGACCGTCTACTGCCCCACCGGCACCAATGCCAATCACAGGAATAGTCAGTTCCTTGGCTACCCGTTCGGCCAAAGTTGCCGGAATCTTTTCGAGCACCAAAGCAAAACATCCGGCTTCTTCCAACAAGTGGGCATCTCGAATGAGCTTATCAGCTTCTTCATCACTCTTACCACGCACCGCATAAGTTCCATACTTGTTGATAGATTGGGGCATCAGGCCAAGGTGTCCCATTACTGGAATACCCGAAGAAATTATCTTTTTTATGGAATCAATGATTTCTTCACCACCTTCAAGTTTCAAGGCATCGGCATGGGTAATCTTCATAATCTGAATGGCGTTGGTCACCGCTTCATAAGCCGAAGTCTGATAGGTGCCGAAAGGCATATCCACTACCACCAAAGCACGCTTCACGCCACGTACTACCGCCTTTCCGTGGTAAATCATCTGGTCAAGCGTAATGGGCAAAGTGGTGATATTACCGGCCATCACATTAGAGGCTGAGTCGCCGACCAATATCACATCCATACCTGCACCATCTACAATCTGTGCAGTGGTATAATCATAAGCTGTAAGCATGGAGATCTTTTCTCCACGTTGTTTCATTTCAATCAAACGGTGAGTTGTAACCTTTCGGTTGTCACCTGATAAATATCCTGCCATAATTAATTCTCATTTATTAAATTGTAGAAATCATTTATTGTAAACTGAGTAAAATCGGGAATCACCACATCGGCCTTGTCTTCGATGGCTTCCCGAGGATTGGTAGTGCAAAGCCCCACAATCTTCATACCTGCCCGACGGGCTGCTTCAAGTCCATGGAAAGAATCCTCAAACACCACACAATTTTCAGGAATGGTGTTAAACAAGGTAGCTCCCAACTGGAAACATTCCGGATGGGGCTTGGAATGGGTAAAGTAGTCTGAAGTGAGAATGTGGTCTACCCAATCACGGAGTTCAGGATACGTTCTATAGACATTACGCATTTTCAGGTCATTAGAGCTGGTAACAATGGCTATTCCTATCCGATGGTCACGCAACTGTTCCATGAACTCTACCACACCGGGCATAAATTCAAAAGACATCTGTAACTCAAATTGATTCAAATCCTCTATTATCTGTTGCTGGGCTTCTGTCATACCCGCAAAATAACCATCAAAAATCTGAGTTAATGTTTGTCCCTTAATGCGACGGCCAAAATCCTTGTCCGACAGATATTTAAGCCCTTGCTTGTCCCAAAAAACGGTATATTGTGGTTCTGTATCAACCACTACTCCATCAAAATCAAACAAGGCTGCTATCTTTTTCGTTGTATCCATCATTTTACCTTATTAAAATAGGATACAAAGGTAGGAAAATCCTTTGAATTTCCTATGAGAAAAGCAGCATAATATTTAGTACTGAGACAATCCCGGCTATCGTATAGAGTATAAATGTACTCCATCGAGAATTGGCATATGCACCCATTACTTTACGTGAAGAAGTAAGACCTACTTGTAGAAAGACCGTAAAAGGCAACTGAATGCTTAATATCATCTGTGAAATGATAAGCCCATAAAATGGATTGTCAATAAAAAAGATGATTAGTAACGCTATTCCAAGGGACAACAAAACACCTACGCGCGAATGGATATCCTTAATGTGATAAGATTCACCGAAAATACCTGCAAATATCGAACCGGCGGCCATACCACTGGTAATGGTAGACGAGATACCGGCCATCAACAAGGCTAAAGCAAAGACGATACCGGCAGCATTACCCAAAAGAGGATCAAGAAGTGATTTGGCTTGTTGTAGCTCTTCTACGGGAGTACCGGTTTGGAAAAAGGTTGCTGCTGCTAATAAAATCATGGCACTGTTAATAGCCCATCCTACAAGCATGGAGAACAGCGTGTCGTAAAATTCATATTTGAGCCGCTTCTTCAGAGAAGCTTCATCCCCTTTATGATATTCATGACTTTGAATAACTTCCGAATGAAGAAAAAGATTGTGAGGCATCACCACAGCCCCAAGCACGCTCATAATGATGAGCATACTACCCTGAGGAATGGATGGTGTCACCCATGAACGGGCGGCCAATGGCCAATCAATGTCCACCAAAAAGAGCTCATATAAAAAAGAAAGTCCGATAATAGAAACAAAAGCAATAATGGCACGCTCTATTTTCTTATAGGAATTGGAAAAAAGCATAACAATGACAAAAGCCGTAGTCAAAACAGCTCCCCAAACAATAGGAATACCGAACAGCATCTCCAAAGCAATGGCTCCTCCTAAAATCTCAGCCAGGGAAGTAGAGATAGAAGCCAGAACGGCACTTCCCAAGATGGGACGAGATATCCACTTAGGACAATATTGGGTAGCAGCTTCACTCAGACACAAACCGGTAACAATACCCAGATGGGCAACGTTATGTTGCAAAATAATGAGCATTATTGTAGATAAAGTAACCACCCACAAAAGTGCATAACCAAATTCGGAACCGGCCGCAAAATTAGAAGCCCAATTTCCCGGATCTATGAACCCTACGGTGACCAATAATCCAGGACCGATATATTTAAAGAAATCAAGACCACCCAACACCCGTTTATGGTCGGTCCGTTTCAGTTCGTTCAATATATTTCCCATAACAGCATGTATTTCTTATTTGTGAAAACAAAATTATAACAAAAAAACGAAACAACCGTTGTTTTGTTTCGTAATTCGTTGTACATTCGCTCTCCAAAAGAAAAGAAATATGAAAAAATATGGAGTAATCATAGCTGCCCTACTGCTTATGGGAAGCGGTTGTAGCCAAAAAATGACACAAGAAGAGCGTTTCTTGCAGATAGCCGAACGCGAAAACAAAAAGTGTCCTGTATTGATGAACGGAACCACTCGATTTGATAGCACCCGTTACGATGCTACCCTTAATAAAGTGAGTTATTACTACACCCTGTTAGGCGAAGCGGACAATGTAAAGAAAATGCAGAAAAATTACAACAACTACCGCAAGGCTCTGGAAAAGAGTGTAATCAATGCTTTGGAAATGAAAGCATACATAGATTATGGCACTACCATTCAATATGTGTACTATTCGGATTCCACCAAAACGGTCATTGCGGATTTTGTCTTTAATTCTCCCAACTGAAAGTAACTTCGTTCCAACCGGCTGCTTTGTACCAGTCGGTTTTACAGAACGTTACATTCCATTCTGCACGGACAGAAACAGGAATATACATACCTAACCCGCAATACTTGCTCTTTTCGATGGTATAGTCATCGGTATTTTCCAAACAATCGGCATAAAGCACTGTCTTATCCAATTGCGCTTGAAAATCAGTTGGTACAACACCGTCGTTCAGATCAGTAATAAATTGCTTCATGTCAAAAGAAACATACTTGAAACCGGTAACATAAGGATTCAATCCGTATTGTTGAAGCTTGTCAATCGGGTCATAGGTATACAATGTTTCCTTATGAGACTTTAATTGGTTTTTCACCGCGGTAGCCAATCCTTCCATCTGATTGCCATCAACCAAAGATACCGAAGCCCATCCTCCCGGATAAGTACGATAATATTCTACATAAGACTTGCAGATGTCTGTATAGCCGGTAACGCTTCCTTCGTAAAGGTTATTCATAAAGTTATGGTATGGAAATCCGGGTGCAGGTACATCAAGAGCTGAAACAATGAGGTATTTGGCCACATTCCGGAAATCATAGCAAACCTCAACCGTTCCCATCATACAGGCATCAAATAGTAACATATCAACCTTTATACCGGCATCGGCAATGGCATCAGCCATATCCCATGTAGTAATGGTATTGTCGGTTCCGCTACCATCTTGTCCAAATGAACGGGCTGCACGCGAAGAAAAGATACTTTCAGTCCACGCACTACCATGCGATCCTGCTACAAATGCTATCTGACTGGTTGTAGTCAAGCTTTTCATATCCTTCAGCACAGTGGTCATCACACCCTTGTCGGTAGAAAGCTGATTGGAATATGTCTTCACTATTTCCGCTTGTTCGGCCAATTGTTTATGACTATACGAACTATCTCGAGCTGCGATTCCGTTGATATTCCCCAATCCGTCGGTGGTATATCGAAGGATACAAGGCGATGCCGATAAATATGTATCACTGCTTCCCCCATCCCAATAAACAAGTAAAGTAGCCTGCTTGTCCATTTCACTCAATCCCTCGTACATGTTCTTGATGTTGTTACGAAGGTCACTCTTTATATTGGTGTCAGCTACAAGATATGCCCAAACGGTGACGGGAGCCTCGGGTTGTACCGGAGGGGTTACCGGGTCATCACTTCCACTACAGGCGGTTAATAAGATGACTGATATAAGGACAAACAGTTTCTTCATAGACAAGTTAGGATTAATAGATTTCAGCTTTTGTAAACTTGAATTCAGCATCTACTTGACGCAAAATGGACTTGCCACCTTTTTGGTATTTAGCTTTCAGCTTATTGATGGTCTTTTCCAACTTTTTTTTCTTGTCATCAAAATAGACAAAACAAGTTCTATTGGCTTGACCTGTTTTTCCTTCCAGATACATCTTCAACTGATAGCTGTATTGCTGACGTTGTGGAAGCATGTCATCTTTGTCAAGAAAAACGCTGTCAACCGACTGGATGTCCGTAAAATACACTAACGAGTCAGTAAACGATGCCGATACACCTACCATATACACCTGCTTTTCTCCCTTCTTCTTTAAGGAAAAGGCCGAACAAAGCATAAAAACCAGTACCAAAGTACCAATAAACTTCATATTTTTCATTGTTGTCTTATTTCTTATAATAAATTTCTGACAAAAGTAATGTTTTTGGTTGATATATGCAAAAAATAAGTGGATGAGTATTTCCACCCATCCACTAAATCTTGTCGGAAACAGAACCTTGTCTTATCCCAAGTAAGACTTGAGCAATTTGCTACGCGAATTTGATCTTAATCTTCTGATGGCTTTTTCCTTAATCTGACGGACACGTTCGCGTGTCAAGCCAAATTTGTCGCCGATTTCTTCTAACGTCATTTCTTGCGTATTAATACCGAAAAACATCTGGATAATTTCCTTTTCTCTGTCGGTCAGCGTAGAAAGTGCTCTGTCAATTTCCCTCGAAAGTGATTCATTCACCAAGGAACGGTCAGCCATAGGCGAGTCATCGTTCACCAATACGTCAAGCAAACTGTTGTCCTCTCCTTCCACAAAAGGAGCATCTACAGAAATGTGACGGCCGGATACTTTCAGCGTGTCCGAAATCTTGTCCACCGGAATGTCGAGTTCATCGGCCAATTCTTCGGGTGACGGGCGACGTTCGTTTTCCTGCTCAAACTTAGAGAAGGCTTTGCCGATTTTGTTCAGCGAACCCACTTGATTGAGCGGCAAACGTACAATACGTGATTGTTCTGCCAATGCCTGAAGAATGGACTGACGAATCCACCATACCGCATAACTGATGAATTTGAAACCACGTGTTTCATCAAACTTTTCGGCAGCCTTTATCAAGCCCAAGTTTCCTTCGTTAATCAAGTCAGGAAGACTCAAACCTTGGTTCTGATACTGCTTGGCTACAGAAACCACGAAACGCAGATTGGCACGGGTCAACTTCTCAAGTGCTACACGGTCACCCTTACGGATACGCTGAGCGAGCTCTACCTCTTCTTCGACAGTAATGAGGTCTTCGCGACCGATTTCCTGCAAATACTTGTCGAGGGAAGCGCTCTCTCGGTTCGTGATACTTTTGGTAATCTTTAATTGTCTCATTCTCTATAAAACAAAAATTGGGTTGCAAAGTTACTGAATTATTCAGAAAAACCAAAACAAAAACCGTTGTTTTTATTTAGAATCTGTTTGAATATGAAAAATTTATCTAATGACCATGGAAAAGTGGATATGTCCGTGAGGATACATCCACTTTTTTTATGTACCATGAAGACTTAACTTTCTTTGTCTTTATAACCCCATGCACGATGTCACCCCGAAGGTGGTGGCGATGGCGGTAAGTACGGTAATTACGATTTGGATAATCTTTCCCCAAATGCTTTTGTTGTTGTTTTCGTTGTTGCTCATAATTGTTTAGTTTTTTTAGTTTAGTTCTTTCTTCGTGTCATCCTGAACGAAGTGAAGGATCTGTTTACATCCACGGATGCATCAACGTTTATGTCTTCAGATCCATTCGTCACTTCGTTCCTCAGGATGACACTGTTTTGTATACAGATCCTTCACTGCGCTCAGGATGACAAAGGGGAGGGAGAATGGATTATGCACCAGCTTCATCCTCACCTTCTTCGTCCTCAGCCA
>CAZJFI010000006.1:0-25625 GCA_964545265.1 uncultured Phocaeicola sp. | reverse complement strand
ACTTGTTCAGATACTTCACACAATAAAGTACATAGTCCATCGGCTTTACTTTCCAAGCCGACTCGTCGAAACGAGACGGATTTTCCACACCTTCGTTAGGAGTACCGGCAAGGATCTCGGAAAATCCTTTTTGGCTCTTCATCACCAACGGAATAACGTATGCACCATTAACAGCTTCTGCATCGTTAAAAAATGCATCGGTAAGCTGTACTTCTGTAGTACCATTGTAAGTTCCATTGAATTGCAAATCGGTAGTAGACAGCGAATAATAACTTTCCGGCATAGCCTTGATAGGAGTACCATCGGCAAATGTCAAATTATTAACAAGACTGTTTTCTACAGCAACCTGTACAGAGCCGTTGGAGCCACTATAAGAGCCACCGAAGGTAGCCTTGATTTGACACTTGTGCTGTTTGTCGAGTGTAGTATCGTATTCATCATCGCCCATAACAAGGGTACGTACAGGATATTGATATGGGAAATAGACAGTCTGCTTTTCGTAGTCAGGAAATTCTATGTCACCGTTCTCACAACCGGTGAAGCCGAGTACCAAAACTGCGGCAGACATATATTTAAACATTTTTTTCATCTTCATAATATCAAAGTTAAATTTTTATTTATAATTACCATCCATAGTTCTGTTGCAGATTGCTCCACTTCAGAGTTTCCGAATAAGGAATAGGACCATAATACATATAATCTTTATAGTCACGCTTTTCAACTTCGATTATTTCATAGTTAAGTTCACCATCGGTTCCGGTTGTTATACTAACCCCCTTGGCTGCTTCGTTCAAAGGAGCCAACCAACGACGCAAATCCCAGAAACGGTGGTTTTCGAAACAAAGTTCCAAACGACGTTCGTTGCGAATCAATTCGCGCATCTTGTCTTGGCTTGTGGCACATTCTTCCAAATATGCATCACCATCGAGACCTACACCGGCACGGGTACGCAAGGCCTTGATCACATCGTATGCCGAGTATGCAGCACCACCCACTTTGGCCTTCGGGCCTTCGGCTTCGTTGGCAGCTTCGGCATAGTCCAAGAAGATTTCGGTAGCACGGATACGGATTTGCAAGTGGTTGAATGTAGAATTCGCATCATTACAGTTCACATCAGAGCGCAACAGCTTTCTGAGGTAGTAACCGGTAATGGTAGATTTACCGTTTTCTTTGTTCAAGCCATCGAGTGTTTTAGAATCCTGTGCTGTATCAATCACTGTATTGTTATGACCTATAGTAGCACCATTCACCAACACATACGTTTTCAAACGTGGGTCACGATTTTCGTATGGATTTTGGGCATCGTATCCTGAACCGGCAGCTGTAATAGGCATACCGTTCAGCATGGGAAATGCATCCACCAAGTTCTGAGTAGGATTTACACGACCGCTACCGAAGATAGAAGGAGGATAATTGTTTACTTCAAAACTTTGTGTATTGTTGATGTTTGCACGCCAAATCATTTCAGCCGGTGCTTCATCGGCTGCACCGAAGTTGTTCAAGAATGTCGTATTATCGAAAATCTTCCAACCGTCTTGCTGCATATTGGCCAAACCGCCAAAGTCATCGAGGCATGCCGAAGCCAACTTGGCAGCTTCTGCGTATGTACAGGCACCGGCTTTGCTGTATGCAGGAGAGGCAGCGAGAATAGCCAACTGAGCCTTGAAAGCTGCAATGATTCGTCCGTCGATTTTACCACGATGATGATCACCGAAGGCTTTGTTATAACCGGTAATGTCAGCACCTATCTGGCTATACTTGGCAGGAAGCTGAGATTTGTCGGAGATTGATTGGTACTGATTGGGAAGGTATTCAAGTGCCATGTTCCAATCGGCCATAATCAAGTCATAACATTCCTTGAATGTCATACGGGCTTCATTAAAGTCAGCATTGGCATCTACATAGGCCAAGTGCATGGGGATACCCAAGATTTCGCCCCCTTCTGTAGCCATACCTGCGTGAGCACGCAAAACATAGAAATGATGAAGACCACGAAGAGCGTATGCATTGCCCAAATAGTTATCGATAAACATTTGGTTGACACTTTCTTCGGTATAAGACCATACTACCTTATCGGCATTGTCAATCATCAGGTTACAATATTGGATGGCATGGTATGAACCTTCCCATGTATTTACCGGATTGCTGTTTGCCGCCCATCCGCCGACAGCCATCTTTTTATAGCTGTTAGTAGCATCGTTTGATACAGCATCATCGGTAGCCAAATCCGAGTTGGGGCTATCGCTATATGGCAGCACTAAGTAGGCATTGTCGAGTATACCACGGGCAAAGTCAGCATCCTTATACATGGATGTAATGTCCTGGTTATTCTCGATAGCCGGTTCGAAAAGGTCTTCACAAGATGCGAGAACCATCGTTGCTGCACTAAAAAGAATGATATTTTTCAGTTTCATAATTACTTTCTTTTTTTTATTCATCTCTTACTACTTAGAATGCCACCTGAACACCGAGGTTGTAGAAACGGGTCTGAGGGGCAGAACCAACATTCATTTCGAGAATTTCACGTTCTTTCGCAATGGTAAGAAGGCTGTTGCCGCTTACATAAACCGAAGCCCCCTTAACAACGCTCTTGCTTCCGAACAGGCTCTTGGGGAAGTCATAAGTCAGCTGCACCTTGGCCAAATCGAAACGAGAGGTAGAGTAAAGCCAGAAGTCGGATGTCTGGTAGTTGTTGTCACCACTACCTGTAGTCAGACGCGGATATTTGGCTGTAGCAGCTGTTTCAGGAGTCCAGCGGTCGCGAACGGCTGCCGAATATTTATCTTCTCCATCAATCCACCAATAGCTATCGCTACGAACTGCATGACCACCGAATCCGCCGGTTCCCAACATAAAGAGGGTAAAGTTTTTATACTTCAATGTCAAATTGACACCTACGGTAGAAGGAGAACCATACCAACCACCCTTGGCCAATTCCACCTGGTCCTTTTCGTCGATTAAATTGTCACCGTTCTGGTCCTTGTACTTCAAATCACCGGCAGTAATTGTCTGACCAAACCAAGACTGGTCGGGAGAAGCCTGAATGTCTGCATCATCCTTAAAGAAACCCAAACATTCATATCCCCAAATGGTATCAACCGGTTTGCCCTGACGATACTGGTATTTATCAGCATAGTTGGTATCATCACGCTTGGTGGCCTTTGTAGTATAATAAGTATAGTTGGCACCGATTTGGAATCCGAAATCACCCCATTGTTTCTTGTAGTTGACTGCAATATCGAAACCGGTACGCTGGTCATCGTTGAAGTTGATGTAGGGACGGAAAGAAGATTCCGGATAGTACACCATAAAGTAACTCGGCATTTGGTTGGAAGCCGTAATAATCTGACCGGTGGTCTTGTTGGTAAAGAACGATGCATCAAAAGTCAATGCACGATCAAGCAACGAACCACGAAGATTTACAGACAATTCCTTGCGATGAATATAGCTCAAGTCATCATTGGCACCACGTTTGGACTGTACGGCAGAGTGACCGGAAAGACCGTTCCAGTCCCACCAACCACCGCTTTGATAGGCACCTAAGTACATGTAGTATTCATCGATACCGAGGTCGGTTACGAGGTCACTGTAGCTTGCACTGAGCACCAAATCATTGAACGGGCTGTCTTCCATAAAGCTTTCGCGTGCAATGTTCCAACCCAATGTAACGGATGGAGAGAAACCGGCACGGTTACCTTCCGGAAGCTTGGCCGACCAAGGTGTAGCCAAGGCCAATTCGGCATAATACCTGCGGTCGTAGTTATAACCCAACTGCAAGCCAAGGTTGGCATTGGAAACCTTATGGTATACACCCGATTCGGATTGCTGATAGCCATTGGCCACCAACATGGCACTTACGTTATGAACATCATCAAAGGTACGCACATAGTCAAAGTGTGCATTGAATGCAATGGTCTGGTTGTCGGTAGAACCACTGATGTTCTGAACACCCGAATGTGTATCGACTGTTTCGTAGTCATTGAGACCAATAATCACATCCTTGCCATTGTATTCGCTCCATGTCGGAGTAAAGGTAGCATAAGTATTGTTAAATGCTGTAGTATAGGCTGTACGATAGTCAACACCTACCATGGCATGGAAACTAAGTCCCTTGGTAACCGAACTAAGGTCCACATCCACACCGGCATCGAATTGAAACTGACGGCTTGTCCAAGTGTTTTCACCGGCAAAGTAATAGTCGGCAAAGATATTTGAAAGGTCAGTCTGAGCACCTCCAAGGAAACAACCGTTGATGTAGTTCTTGGTAGTAGCAATCAATGAATTAGGTTGGACTGCATTCGGGTCGATATAGCTCAACGGAATCAACGGAGACACACGATTCGGACGGAAAGTGGTTGCCGCTTCCCAATAAGAACCTCCATTGGCCGATTTAGAGTTGTAGTAAGTGGCATTGGCATTTACATACGCACTGATAAAGTTATTCAGTTTGATATCCACATTACCACGTACATTGAAACGGTCGATGTAATTGTTCTTCGCTTCACCGAACTTGAAAAAATCACCCTGACGATAGTAGCTCACATTGGCATAGAACTTGGCACGGTCGTTACCACCTTCAATTTCGGCAGTCACATCGGTACGGTTATAAGCCTTCTTGATGTATTCATCGCTATAGAACTCTACATCCGGATAACGATATGGATTCACACCGGATTGTGTCTTGGCAATAATTTCAGGAGAATAAAGTGCAACTTTTCCATCGTTGGCAAGCGCTTCATTATAAAGAGTCATATATTCGGCTGCACCCAAATATTCGGGATAGGACTTGGCGACGGCCCAACCTGTATTGGCACGTACATTTACAGAAAGGCCTTCAGTAACTTTACCACGTTTGGTAGTGATAAGGATAGCTCCGTTGGCAGCCTTGCTACCATAAAGTACCACTGCTTGTGCACCTTTAAGGAAAGTTATTTCCTCAATTTCGTCCGGCTTCACATTGTCGGCTTCACGTGGTACCCCATCGATAAGTACGAGCTGTCCTGTGTGTCCCCACATTCCTGCTCCATTGAAACCTGATACATAGCCTTGCAGATTGTCGAGGCTATACGTATTGTAATTCTTCTCCATCAGTTCGGCTATATTGACGGTTGAGACACCACCCATAATGTCACTTTTTGCTACCTTGCGAAAAGCCACATTGACAAGAGTGCTATCCTCGCCAACTTCCTGTGCCGGCACCGGAGTGACAGCTGTACAGATAGCGAGTAACGCGAGAAGTTTTTTTGATATCTTGTTCATATTACTTAATTCTTTGTTTTAATTAAAAATTCCGCATTTTGTGTATCATTCCATTACCAACCCGGATTTTGTCCGAATTCAGCATAGAGATAAACATCGTCATTATGGAATGGGAAGAGATAGTGTTGCTTGCTAAATACGCGTTCAACAATGATTTCTTCACTCCAACCTGTCACTTCTGCATCACGTGGGTCGTTCTTGGAGAAATCAAAATCGCCTACACGACGGAACTCTTGGGAAGTCTTGATGTTATAAGGATACTCGGTAAGGAGCAACCAACGCTGGAGGTCGTTCCAACGGAAACCCTCGAATGCAAGTTCACAAGCACGTTCACGACGAACTTCGTCCATAAACTTCTTCTGGTCTGTAGCAAACTTATCGGCCACAGGAGCTGCACCTACACGGTCGCGAATGATATTCACGGCTTCCAATGCTGTCTTGTTATACTTGCTGCTCTTATAATTGGCACCTTGAGCAGCAGCACCGGCTTCGGCATACATCAAATAAATGTCGGCCAAACGCATGTAAGGCAAGTAAGTTTGAAGTGCGCCACCCCAGTTATACATACCGTCGAACTTGTTACATTGATGAGGAACCAATTTCTGACAGAAATAACCGGTACGTGAGCCGCTACTTGCATCTCTCATCTTTTCGGCTTCCGGATCAGTTCCGTTAGCAGACTGCAACGGTAGATACTGATATATCATATTGGCTGCATCCGGGTCGTTGTTGATGAACTTGAAACCATCGAACATGATGTCATGATAGAAACGAGGGTCACGATTTTTAAATGGATGTGTCGGGTCGAAACCTGATTCAGGGTCGTCCAAAGGAAGACCATTGGCCATACCGTATGCATAGTTCACATAGTTGGCTGTAGGCATGTGGATAACCGCATCGTGTTCTACCAAACCATTTACCTTAGGTCCCCACAACTTGGCAAAGTTCCAGTTAGAACCATTGATATCAGGCATCGGGCCACGCATGATGGCTTCTACAGAGCCCGGCATCTGCCAGTTCTTGCCTGTGGTATAGAAGATGTCAGAATAGTTTGTAGTAGTACTCTTGTCGGCTGTATGATTGTAGATATCGGTATACGCATATTCGGCCAACGCATATGGAGTGCTTCCACCTTCCACCTGAGCAAGCGCTTCACCCAAAGCATCGGCTGCGCGCTTGGCCAAGTCGGTATCATACTGATAGGTCAACGTCATATTCTGGGAACCGGTCGATGCACCATGTACATTGAACGGCGAAGCGGCCCAAAGAAGAACCTTACCCAGGTAACCGAGTGCACAAGCACTTGTGATACGAAGGTCATTGTGTCCCTTGGTACGAAGACCTGCCGAATGATTATCCCAATTTTCGGGCAACAATTCGGCAGCACGTTGATAGTCGGCTGCACACTTTTCGGCACATTCTTGGAATGTAAGACGCGGGAGCAACAATTCATCGCTGGGTTCGAAAGCCTTGTCGATGTAAGGCAGACCACCGAAGTAATTCATCAATTCGTTATGCCACCATGCACGGAAGAAAAGAAGCTGACCTTCGATGGCTTCGCGTTCTGCATTGGAACCTTGGAACTTGTCAAGATTCTGAAGACCGATGTTGCAATGACGGATACAGAACCAGGCATGTTCCAACGAATGATTAAACTTATCAGTAGAAGTAGGATCCAAAGAGGAGGAATGCAAATAGGACTGGTTATCGCTATACCAATGGCGATAGTTACCGATGTCCATCTGATGGGTAAGGTGAGAGTCACCCAAACCGGCATTCATGATTTCGTCTTCACCCCAATTGAATGTACAGCACCAATAGTTCGATTCCTTGTTAGGAATACAGTTATAGACCAACTCAACAAACCCCTGGAAGTTGTTGAAGTTTGTAAAAGCTGCGTCTGCATCAACGTCCGAGTCGGGCTCCTTGTCGAGATAGTCGGTGCAAGAAGAGAAACTGAACGATAGGGCAAAAGCCGCTATACCTATATATATATTTTTATTTAAAAAGCTTTTCATATCAAATTTCATGTATTAGAGATTAAACTTGACACCAAAGTTAATACGCTTCATAGTAGGATAAGCACCTGTTGCACCTCCGGAACTTGAGAAGTTGGACTCACGGTCGTCCGGCATGCGGGTCCAGAGCCAGAGGTTATTACCACTGACGTAGAATTTAAGGTCGTTAATACCTAACTTCTTAATCCAACCATCGGTCCATGTATAGGCTATCTCGATGTTCTTCAAACGAATATAAGAACCGTCGCAAAGATACTGAGTACCGTGATAATAAGAAGGTGTGCTTGAGAAACGTGGAGTTACTACGTCTGCGTTAAGATGATCGAGACTCCACCAAGTACCTTGATCGTAAACGTTAGTCTGGTTAACGTCAGACAAAGAAATCATGGTAACATCACGGGTTACATTGGTTACACCATAGAACTGGGCAAATACAGAGAATCCCTTGTATTCAAAGCCAAGTGTAGCATTGTAAGTGTTCTGAGGAGTTCCTGTATAACCGACAGGTGCAGAGTCATCGTCATTAATCACACCATCACCGTTGAAGTCGACAATATAATAGTCGCCCGGTAACTTTTGATTATCATTCGAATTATGCTTTGGAGAGCCATACAGGTCATCGTAGGTCTGCATCATACCTCTGTCAAGATGTGCATGAGTCTGACCGATAGCATAACCTGCAGCACGTTGGTAAGCCGGTTTCAAAGGAGCATCGTCTTTCACAATAATTTCGTTTTCGGCATGAGTCATGTTCATGTTGGCCCAAAGACGCAAATTTTTGTTGATGTTCTTGTTAAAGCGTAGTTCCACTTCATAACCGTTGGTTTCCACTTCACCCTTGTTTACCCATGAAGGCTTGGCACCATAATAGTTGGGTACGGCACGTTCGCTACCATCTACGAGGATGTCTGTACGTTTGTCGCGGAAGATTTCAATGTTACCGGCCAACAGACCATTGAACAGGCTATAGTCGATACCGATATTGGTCTTCTTCACGGTTTCCCAGTGGATATCCGGATTACCTACTACGGATTCACGATACCAAGTATAAGGGGATGTTCCTTGACTGATATCGAGACTTGAGTTTCCACCCATCGCCCATTGGGTCTGATAGAGGAAGCGTTCACCTACATTGTCATCACCGATTTCACCATAGCTGGCACGAATCTTCAACATGTCGATGATGCCCTTTTCGCGAAGTTTTTTCATGAATGATTCTTCACTGATCATCCAACCGATAGCACCGGAGTTGAAGAAGGCAAAACGGTTTTCGGCAGAGAATTTTTCAGAACCGTTGTATGCACCGTTATACTCAACGAAATAACGGGAATTAAAATCGTATGTGGCACGGAACACCCAGTCTTCACGATAAGTCGGAATCATGGAACCATAAGCGGTTTCCTGACGTCCGAAAAGTCCCATCGCAGTTACATTGTGCTTACCGAACTGACGTGCCCAATTGAGCTGTGCCTGATAATTGAGGTTGCGCTGGGTAGACCAATCCTGTACACTACCCCCCGAAGTAGTCCATTTGTTACCTACAGCATAGTCGTAATGGTCGTAAGCTTCGTATGAGTTTTTATAACTTACAGCACCAGTTTCCGGGTCAATCCACTTCAACTGAACAGGAGTGTAAAGGTCGTTTACACCACGGCTGCCTTCTACAAACGTATTGTCCCAAGAAATCATGGCACGGGCAGATAGACCCTTGGTGATGAAATCGAGTTTCTGTTCAAGCACGAAGTCGGTAGTCAAACGAGTGGTTGTTACTGTCTGCTGACCACCGGTAGCAATGCTCTGTGCCGCATTGGTTACGTTGGTACCATGAGGCAGATAGCCCCAAGAACCATCCGAATAAAGCGGTAAGAATACATCCGGACCGATGTTGTAGATACCTGACCACTGTTGTGAAATCTGCCAATCGTTATTCACGCTATTGCTCCAAGGTGACTTGCGAACACCATTAGAACCGGCAAGGTTCACTTTCAACACTGTAGTCTTTGTAATGTTGAAGTCGAGGTTTGAACGGATGTTAAAACGCTTATAATCGTAACCGGTATCGTAATTACGTCCGCTGGGGAATTGACGATAAAGGTCACCTTCGCTAACGAAGTCGACTGCTGCAAAATACTTCACGAACCTTGTACCACCGGCAACATTGACATTAGCAGTATAAGACATGGTATAGTCTTTGAACAATACATCCTGCCAATCTACGTTCGGGTAACGTTCCATCTGTTCAATGGTAGTTTGATTGCGATAATTTTCAATGAAACTCATTGGTTTCATATATTTTGAGAAGTTGTCAGGATTAAGATTCAATTCATGTTCGACGGCTGTATTTCGTGCAATCATACCGTCATAAGAATCCAATTTATCCGGCAACTTAGAAGGAATCTTCATTACCGCATTAGCAGAAACGCTGATTTGTGCCTTACCTTCCTGACCACGTTTGGTGGTAATCAAGATAACACCATTAGCACCCTTTACCCCATAAACAGCTGTTGCAGAAGCATCTTTCAATACTGAAATGGTAGCAACGGATTGCATTTCTACCGAACTCATCGGACGTTCAATACCGTCGACAAGAACGAGAGGAGCTGAGTTGTTCCATGAAGAGGCACCACGAATAACGATTTCGGGTTCTTCTTCACCAGGCATACCTGAAGAAGCTGTTGTTACTACACCGGGGAGATTACCTGTAAGGGCGGTACCAATATCGCTGATACCGGCAGCACGTTCAAGCACCTTACCGGTTGTTTGGGTAATAGCACCCACCACTGATGCTTTCTTCTGTTGGCCATAACCTACTACTACCACTTCTTCCATTTGTTGTGAATCGTCCACCAATTCAATCTTCATAAGCGATTTGGTGGCTGCTACTTCTTTTGTTGTCATACCAACGAAAGATACGACCAAGACAGCTTTATCATTGGGTACACTCAGCGAGAAATTACCGTCTATATCTGTGATTGTACCTATTGAATTATTACCTTTTAAAACAACCGAGGCACCAATGACGGGTTCACCGTTGCTGTCCACAACAATCCCTTTTGCCGTAAATTGCTGGGCTGTTGCAGTAAGGCAGCAAAGTAGCATCAGCATCATCAGCAAAGGAATCTTTCGAATTTGTTTAACTACATTTTTCATTACGATTAGTTTAAGAATTTATAATTCATTTCATTTCTTTGTTGGTTTGGGCACGGCTATCGTCGCCCCAATCCTGGGATTACATTTTACTTTTTTTCATTCATGCTTTTCACGTCTTTTTTTAAGGGTTTAACTTATATGGATTCGTTCTCATTTTCTTGTAGCATATAAAGCGATGGTAGTGCCTGTAAAGCCTCCGGCTACAGCAGTTGACAAATATCCGGCATCTACCTTTTCACAAAGCTTGTTCCAAGTTTTTCCACCATTGACAGAATAAAGGAAATCAAATGTCAATCCGGTTGTTGATACCACCTTTAAATCGAAACATGTCAAATCTGAAGATACTTTTGCAGAAGCCAATACAGAATCTTCTTCTCTTCCTATCTGAATCAATGAAACGGTTCTACCTGCTCCCGATTCGGCAACAGCCATGAAATACTGATGGTATTCATCCTTGAACAACAAAAGGCCAGCTTTTTCATCAACACATTGAGGGTTGAAATACATACGAGTTTCCGCTTCAAACTGATGATGTTGCAAACGACGGCATACCATGGCAGGCACTACTCGTTCTTTAGAACTCTTTGCAGCGCATTTCAAGGTCAGATATCCCGGAGTTTCAGTCAATGAATACAAATCTGTAGCAGGACCACGAAGGGTCATCCATTGAATATCCAATGTACTGTCATTGAATTCTTCCTTTACATCAAAATTACCGAATGTCACTTCTTTCTGACGGGTAACGCCATTCCGAGCTTGCACCATTGGCAAAGACTCATTACCTTGAGTAATGTAAGGGAAACCATCTTTACTCCATTTCACCGGCATCAAGAAAGTTTCGCGTCCCAAATTTTCGAAACGGTTATTAATAGGACGACAAGCCAAGAATACAGCCCACCAATCACCTTCGGCTGCTTGTATCAAATCAGCGTGTCCGGCACAAGTAATAGGATTAGGTCTGTTAGGACTTAAATGACGTTGAGTAAGGATAGGATTATTCTGCCAAGCCACGAACGGTCCCCAAGGTGAATCGCTACGGAATATCACTTCCGAATGGTTCACACTGGTTCCACCTTCGGCATCCATCAAGAAATATTTGCCATTGATTTTGTACATGTGAGGACCTTCAATCCAAATAGGCTTTTCTTCCGGATGAACTCCTTTATTGATCAAAATCTTTCGAGGACCTACCATACGGTCGTTCTTCCAATCAAATTCTTGTACACGAATAGTACGATGCCCATCATATTCCGGCTTATAGTCGGGAGCATCATCGTTATTCACCACATAGGCCTTACCATCCTCATCAAAAAAGATGCTGGGGTCTATTCCTCCGACTTCGGGCACCATGATAGGATCACTCCATTCACCGAAAGGATCTTGAGTCTTCACATAAAAATTACCGGCACCTACATTGGTTGTAATCATGTAGTAAGTCTTGTTATGAGGATTGTAGCTAATGGCTGGTGCAAAGATACCCCCACTAACATGCTGTTTCTCCATATTCACCAATTGAGAGGGACGACTCAACACATGTCCCATTTGCTTCCAGTTCACCAAATCACGGCTATGGAAGATGGGGACTCCCGGGAAATATGTAAATGTGGAAGTAACCAAGAAATAATCCCCTTCGCCATTGGTACAAATACTGGGATCGGAATACCACCCTGGCAATATGGGAGTATAGAAACTGTCATTACCGGACAAAGGATTCTCCTCATAAAAACAATCCTTGCCCTGATAAGTGAAATTATCAAACAGCGCTACAGAATTCCCAATCTCGGGTCCCACGTTTTTACTCGACAAACGGCATCCGCTTAGGGCAACCCCCGAAGCGACGGTCAGTATTAGTTGGGTAAAGATTTTGTTTTTCATGCTATAATGTTTTTAGTTTCGTTACTATATATTTCGACAACAAAAGTATTTCTCTTCATTCAAACAACCGAAAAAACATATTACACGTTGTTTTGATGTTATTACATATTTAAATATTATGTAACATTTATTTTTGTTTATGTAACATAACACTACTTAACAAATTGACTGCCAGTATCTTTAAACAAAACATAACAACTTATCCTATTTATTCACCTCTTTTTCGTACCTTTGTAGCATAATTAATATTTCATCCATGAAAGAATTCATTCAAATACTTCGTCGGTTCATTCCTCCCTACAAGAGGTACCTGATTCTGCATGTGGTCTTCAATATACTTTCGGCCGTGCTGAACATATTCTCGTTCGCCCTCATTGTCCCTATCCTTCAGATTCTGTTCAAGATGAATGAGGCCACTTATTCTTTCATTCCATGGAACAGTCCAGATGTAGCTTTGGACGATATAGTCATCAACAATTTCTATTATTATATCAATAGCCTAATTGAGAATTATGGTGCCAGCACTACCCTCTTATTGTTAGGGGTATTCTTGGCTTTCATGACCTTCTTGAAGACAGGAAGTTATTTTCTTTCCTCGGCCATGATTATTCCCATCCGGACGGGAGTAGTCCGCGACATCCGAGTGAAACTATATAAAAAGATTTTGGCACTGCCTTTAGGCTTCTTTTCCGAAGAACGTAAAGGAGACATCATAGCCCGCATGAGTGGCGATGTTAATGAAATAGAAACCAGTATCATGTCATCACTCGACATGCTATTCAAGAATCCCATCCTCATCATCTGCTACTTCGGTACATTGATTGCCATCAGCTGGCAACTAACACTATTCACCATCACCGTACTTCCGTTTATGGGATGGCTGATGGGAAAGGTCGGCAAAAAGTTAAAGCGTAAATCACTGGTTGCCCAAAATATGTGGAGTGATTTAATGTCGCAAGTAGAAGAAACATTAGGAGGACTACGCATTATCAAAGCTTTTAATGCCGAAAACAAGATGAATGCCCGTTTTTCCAAATCAAACAACCTCTATAGAGACACAATCAGTAAAGTGAATATCCGCCAACAAATGGCACACCCCATGAGCGAATTTTTAGGGACCGTATTGATTGTTATTGTGCTTTGGTTTGGAGGAACACTTATCCTGAATAACGACAGTACCATTACGGCACCCTCTTTCATCTATTATCTGACCATCCTATACAGCCTCATCAATCCTTTAAAGGAATTCTCCAAGGCCAGCTACAACATCCCCAAAGGACTGGCTAGTATGGAACGTATTGATAAGATACTGTTAGCAGAAAACAAGATGCCGGAAGTCCCAAGCCCGGTACACATTGGTCCACTGAAAGAAAAGATTGAATTCAAAAACGTATCCTTTAAATATGATACACAATGGGTATTGAAGGACATTAACCTGACCATTGAAAAAGGGAAAACCATCGCACTGGTGGGACAATCAGGCTCAGGCAAATCGACTATGGTCGATTTAATCCCTCGCTATCACGATGTACAGGAAGGAGAAGTGCTGATAGATGGAGTAAATGTGAAGGAAACCACTTTGTTCGACTTACGCAGCATCATGGGGAATGTTAACCAAGAAGCTATCCTCTTTAATGATACTTTCTTCAACAACATTTCTTTCGGTGTTGAAGATGCCACATTGGAACAAGTAATTGAAGCAGCAAAAATAGCTAATGCGCATGATTTTATTATGGCCAGCGGAAATGGTTATGACACCATGATAGGCGACCGTGGTGGCAAACTCTCCGGAGGACAACGCCAACGAATCAGTATTGCTCGTGCTATCTTAAAGAATCCTCCGATTTTGATATTGGACGAAGCGACCTCAGCTCTTGATACAGAGAGCGAACGTATGGTACAAGATGCTTTGGAGAAACTGATGAAGAACCGTACGACCATTGCTATTGCCCATCGCTTGTCTACTATCCGTCATGCCGACGAGATTTGTGTACTACACGAAGGACGTATCGTAGAACGAGGCAAGCATGATGAACTGCTCGCAATAAATGGTTATTATAAGAAACTCTGCGATATGCAGCAGATGAATTAAAATATAAAAAGAAAGTGGTCTCACCTTTCAGTGAGACCACTTTCTTTTTATAAGATATTTACTTCTTTAATTCCACAATTCGTGTCGGCGCTTGCCCCGCATTTCTAAGTTCGGTTTGTTTCACCACATTTTCAGCCAAGGCCAAGAACGCACGTCCGGTAATGGTTTCTTCATCGAGAGCAGCCGGTGTTCCTTTATCACCATTCTCACAAATACTCTGTACAATAGGAATCTGTCCCAACAACGGAACATTCATTTCTTCGGCTAAGTTCTTGGCACCTTCCTTTCCGAAAATATAATATTTATTTTCGGGCAATTCAGCTGGTGTGAACCATGCCATATTTTCAACCAAGCCAAGAATAGGAACATCCACTTTATCGTTGGTATACATATTAATTCCCTTACGTGCATCGGCTAAAGCCACTTGCTGCGGAGTGCTGACAATCACAGCTCCTGTAATAGCCAAGGTTTGAACCAAAGTCAAATGGATGTCGCTGGTTCCCGGAGGAGTATCAAGCACAAAATAATCCAATTCACCCCATTTGGCATCTCCGATGAGTTGTTTCAAGGCATTGCTCGCCATACCACCACGCCACAAAGTAGGTTGGTCGGGGTCAACAAAGAAACCGATGGACAGCATTTTGATGCCATACTTTTCAATGGGAACAATCAAATCACGTCCATCCACACTTTCGGCATACGGACGTGCATCTTCCACCTGGAACATCTTTGGCATAGAAGGACCAAAGATATCAGCATCAAGCAGCCCCACCTTGTAACCCAACTTCGCCAAAGCAACGGCCAAGTTAGCAGCTACAGTAGATTTACCCACTCCACCCTTACCAGAAGAAACGGCAATCACATTCTTTACTTGTGGTAACATTTTGCCTGGTTCCGGACGAGCAGCCTGTCGGCTTTCGGTTGCAATGCTTACCTGCACATCTTTCGATACATATGTATGAATAGCTGTTTCGGCCGCCTTTACCATGGATTTCATAAAGGGGTCTGTCGGTTTCTCAAATATCAATGAGAAACTAACACTCATTCCATCAATGCGAATATTGTCGGCCACCATTTCGGCTTCCACCAAGTTTTTTCCGGTACCGGGATAACGCACAGTGGCGAGTGCGTCGAGTATGAGTTTTGGATATAAAGTCATATTTTTTTATTTACTTGTTTTCAATCCGCTACGTTTGCTACGGTTATAACTACGGTATTCATCAAGTTCAATTTCTACATCGGGCTCACGGAGTTCTCCTTCCTGTGGCAAACGGAACTTCATATACTTAATATTCAAACCACGGTCGAGCCATTGTTGTTCGTAATAAGTCCGGATACCTAAAATATCGTCTACCAATCCTGAATGATAGAGATCATCAGTACAGAATTCCACAGGAAACTTATTTTCTTCCACCATATACTTGGTGTAAGTAAACATAAAGTTACTGTCGGTCTTCAAATGAATCAGTCCATCGGGTGTTAGGAACTTGCGATAACGGTTCATAAAATAAGTCGAGGTAAGACGTTTAGTCGCTTTCTTCATTTGCGGATCAGAGAAAGTCAGCCATATCTCACTTACTTCACCTTCGGCAAAGAAACGGTCAATGATTTCGATATTTGTGCGGAGGAAAGCTACATTCTTCATACCCTCATTGAGCGCATCGGTAGCTCCCGTCCACATACGGGCACCCTTTATGTCCACACCAATAAAGTTCTTGTTGGGATACATTCGTCCCAAACCTACAGTATATTCACCACGTCCACATCCCAATTCAAGAACAATAGGGTTATCGTTCTTGAAGAAGTCACGGTTCCAATATCCCTTCATCTTAAAAGGGATATCATCCACCACCGAATAGGGATACTCAAACACGTGTGGATACTCCGCCATATCGGCGAACTTCGCCAATTTTCCTTTTCCCATTATTCAATCAATACCTTTGTCCAGCCGTGTACATCGGGTTCAATGCCATATTGCACACTGCGCAACTTGTTATAAAGCATGGTGCTGACAGGTCCCGGCTTACCATCCTGACTGAACACATAGCTCTTGCCCTTTTCCGGATCGTCTATGCGCTGAATCGGAGAGATTACAGCGGCTGTACCACATGCACCTGCTTCTTCGAATGTCTCAAGTTCTTCTTCAGGAATATCACGACGTTCCACCTTCAAGCCCAAATCTTCGGCCAACTGCATCAAGCTCTTGTTGGTGATGGACGGAAGTATGGAAGTTGATTTTGGAGTGACATAAGTATTGTTTTTGATACCAAAGAAGTTGGCTGCACCACATTCGTCGATATATTTCTTTTCCTTGGCATCGAGATAAAATTCAGCAGAATAGCCTGCATCATGAGCTTCCTTGCTGGCACAAAGACTGGCTGCATAGTTACCACCTACCTTATAAGTACCGGTACCCAGCGGAGCGGCACGGTCGTACTTACGAGTGATAACATAAGGATTGGCTGCAAAACCACCCTTGAAGTAAGGACCAACAGGAGTTACAAATATCAAGAACAAATATTCGTCGGCAGGTTTAACTCCCACCTGTGCGCCTGTACCGATAAGCAATGGACGGATGTAAAGACTTGCTCCACTTTCATAAGGAGGGATATAGGCTTCATTCATACGAACTACCTTAGCTACCATCGCTTCAAACAATTCTGTAGGGAGTTCGGGCATCATAATACCACGACATGTACTTTGCAGACGGGCAGCATTTTCATCCATACGGAATACACGTACTTTTCCGTCCGGACAACGATAAGCTTTCAAACCCTCAAAAGCTTCTTGTCCGTAATGCAGACAAGTGGCTGCCATGTGAATGTTCAGTGTTTCTTCCGAACTAACTTCTATTTCCCCCCACGCACCGTTACGATACCAGCAACGTACATTGTAATCGGTCTTCATGTAACCGAAAGACAGACTTGACCAATCTATTTCTTTCATGATGTTATCTTAATTAAGATTATTGTTTCAAAATTGCGAGCAAAATTACACTTTTAAAAGACAATTACCAACATTTTTGTCGATTATTCACCCTCTTCCAACATCTTTTTGATTTCGGCATCGGCTTTATAGAGTTTATCGCGACACACTTTGATAAGTTTCTGCGCTTCCTTTAACTGTTCGCCCAAGCTGTCTATATCCAATTCTCCGGACTCTATTTTAGCCACGATTTCTTCCAGACGTTTCATGGCCTGTTCGTATGTTTCTTTCTTTACTGCCATATTTTTGTTCTTTATTTTATTTCCGATTCTATCTTTCCCCGAAGCAACATTGTCACTATCCTATCGCCTTTCTTTAGCATAGAAGCATCAGTCACCGCCCTACCATTCAACATGGTAATGCTATACCCCTTTTTAAGTAGATGTTCGGGCGATGCAGCCATCACTTGCTGTTCCAACAACGACAGGTGATGGGTTTCCTTCATCATTCTATGCTGTAACGCCGCCTCCAATCGTTGCCAAATAGTTTCTATCTTGAAATAGCCTCGTTGCAAATACATTTTCGTAGTCATAGGAATACGTTCGGTCAATCGTTCCAAACGATGCTTCTCGCATTCCATCCGCACCTCTACCCCACCAATGATACGACTGGTATAGTCTTCCAACATCAAAGCCGACTCATGCATACAACTTATCAGAAACTCAGCTGCCGCTGTGGGAGTTTTCACTCGAGTATGTGCTACAATATCTATCACCGTATCATCACGTTCATGGCCGATACCTGTTATGATAGGCAAAGGAAATTGGGCACAATTGGCGGCCAAGTCGTAAGAATCAAAACCAGAAAGATCGGACGTAGCACCTCCACCCCGAATAATGACCACTGCATCCCAATGTTCCATTTCTGCATAAATACGGTCGAGTGCCGCTATAATCGATTCTTCTACCCTTTCGCCCTGCATAATGGCCGGAAAGAGCTTGGGATAAAACACTAATCCGTATGGATTTCGTTCCAATTGATTACAAAAATCGCCATAGCCGGCAGCTGTAGCCGATGAGATGACCGCTATCCGTTGGGGAAGCATAGGAAAATCCAATTCCTTATTCAAATCAAGCACGCCTTCTTCCTCCAACCGACGGAGAATTTCGCGGCGCTTACGTACCATATCGCCTACTGTATAAGTAGGATCAATATCAACCACCGTCAGCGAATGTCCGTAAAGTTCATGAAACTCCACCGACACACACACCCTCACTTTGATACCAGATGCAAATGCTTGTCCGGTTTCTTCTTCAAAATAAGGTTTCAGCATTTTGTAGACATTGTTCCAAATGGTCCCTCTGGCTTTGGCGACAAGATTATTACCCGAAGTATCTTTTTGAACAAACTCCAAATAGCAATGCCCGGAGTAATTGCTCCGTACATCACTCAATTCCGCCTCTATCCAATACGTATCGAGCAAATGCCGGCGAAGCGCCTGCTTCACCAAATTATTCAGTTCGTATAGTGAGATTGTCTGCTCTTCCATTATTGATTATTCAACTCCTTCTGATATGCCTTCCATAAGTCAGGAATACCATAACCATAAACATTATCGGGACAATCGGTTCTGTCGCCGGCTTGTTGTACCGCCTCCACTACTTGCTTGGCCGTAAGCCACGGACAAGCTTGCCAGAAACAAGTAACCACTCCACAAAGGATGGGCGAAGCAAACGAAGTACCATTAGCCCTTGAAACGGTTCCCCCTGTACTGGATACTGTAGCATTTCCTCCAATAGCCATAGCATCGGGCTTGATACGTCCGTCGGTGGTATTACCTAATGATGAAAAGACCGTATTGGTCAAGTCACGTGTGAGTGCCCCCACAGTTATCACGTTTTCGGCATCGGCCGGAGGAGTTATTTTCTTCCACGTATCATTCCCTGTATTGCCTGCACTACAAACTACCAACATGCCCTTATCGGCTGCCATTGAAGCGGTATGCGACATCAGTGAATAGTGTCCGTCCAAATCGCGATAACGATATGCTCCGTAACCTTCATCAAAGCTATAATAGCCCAATGACGTATTGATAACATCTACTCCCACACTGTCGGCAAATTCTATAGCTGCTGCCCAATAATCTTCTTCTACAGGTTGTTCAGTATCAGCATCCTCACTACGGAGCAACCAATAGGATGCTTCGGGAGCCGTCCCTACAAAGGCTTGGGGACTGTTGGCTGCCATACAGGATAATACTTTCATGCCATGACTGTTTTCGGCATAGATATCCGATTGTGGATTCACGAAATCACGTGTACCCAATAGTTGCATGTTTTTGAAGAATTTGATATGGTCGGCATTGTAGAATCCGGCATCAATAATCGCCACGTGCATTCCTTGTCCGGCAAATCCAGCTTTATGTAAGCTATCGCCTCCATGGATATGTATCTGTTGGTATCCCTTGCCATAATAGTCGGTTCCTTTTTCCACCTCATTGGTCACTTCTTTTTTTCGTTTTTTGTCACGAGGCGGAATGCTGTCGGGCTGTACCCACACTTTCTTCACATTCGTTACAAAAGGAAGTTTGGTCATTTGTTCCACCAGCAAGGTATCCACTACCTGTACCACTGCCGTATTGTTCCACTTACTGGTAGTTACAATCTGCGCACCTGTATTCGCCAGTCCTTCCAAGTATACCCAACTAACAGGCAAGTCGGTAGAATCTATCGGCAACTGCTGACGCTCACGGCGTTCCAAAGCCCGTTCGGAAAGAAACTCTTCCGGATGGTCGATAGCATATCCGGTACCCTCCTTATCAGCCAGAGAAATACGATATTTATAGTTTTTTTGCGCCTGCAAAGGAAAGCTCATAACCACCAACAAGAGATATAATAATAGTTTTTTCATAAGCGAATTCGTTTAACATTCTGCACAAAGATACGCATAAATGAGCGAGAAATGTCAAGCTTGCTTGAATATTTTTTATACCTTTGCAAAAGAATTTAGACAAAACAGATATGACTCAAAAAGGAAACGCCACCCTACTCGGCACAGAGCCTATAGGCAAACTGTTGATGCAGTATGCCATTCCGGCTATCATCGCCATGACGGCAACTTCATTATACAACATGGTAGACAGCATTTTCATCGGACATGGTGTAGGGCCTTTGGCTATCTCCGGATTGGCCATCACCTTTCCGTTCATGAACCTTGGCGCCGCTTTCGGTGCTATGGTGGGTGTAGGTGCTTCTACCCTGATATCTGTCAAATTGGGACAACGGGATTATAGTACGGCTCAAACGGTGCTGGGCAATGTTATTACGTTAAATGTAATCATCGGGTTAGTCTATAGCATTGTTTGTTTATTATTCCTCGATCCTATTCTATACTTTTTCGGTGCCAGTGCCGACACTATTGGTTATGCCCGCGATTTCATGGAAGTCATACTTCTGGGCAATATCTTTACCCACATGTATTTGGGACTGAATGCAGTACTCCGTGCTGCCGGCCATCCACAAAAAGCCATGTATGCCACTATCAACACGGTTATCATCAATACCATCCTGGCACCGATATTTATTTACGGATTCGAATGGGGCATCCGTGGAGCAGCTATCGCTACTGTTATTGCACAGGTTATTTCACTGATTTGGCAATTCAAGATATTAACCAACAAGAATGAATTGTTGCATCTGCGTAAGGGTATCTATCGTCTACAGAACCAAATTGTAAAGAATATGATAGCCATCGGACTTTCACCTTTCTGCATGAACGTAGCTTCATGTTTTATCGTAATATTCATCAATAAGGGACTGAAAGAATACGACGGCGACTTGGCCATCGGAGCCTACGGTATTGTGAACCGCCTGGCATTTATCTGTGTTATGATTGTGATGGGTATTACACAAGGTATGCAGCCTATAGCCGGATATAACTACGGAGCACAACAATATCAGCGTGTTACTAAGGTGCTGAAGCTATCCATTTGGGGAGCCACAGCTATCACTACTCTTACCTTTTTAGTGGGTGAACTGATGCCCGAATTGGCTGCATCTATCTTTACCACCGACCAAGGTCTCATCAGTCGGGCTGCTGAAGGATTCCGCATTGTAGTATTGGTTTTCCCTATTGTTGGCTTCCAGATGGTAACATCCAATTTCTTCCAGAGCATCGGCATGGCAAACAAGGCTATTTTCTTGTCGCTCACCCGCCAATTGCTTTTCTTGCTTCCTTGTCTCATCATCCTGCCCCGATTTATGGGAGCGGCCGGCATTTGGTGGAGTATGCCCATCAGTGATTTGATTGCAAGTATAGTAGCAGCCGTATTGCTTTACAAACAATTCCAACTCTTTAAAAAGTCAGAAATCAATAACCAGAAATCATAAATCAGAAGAATACCATGAACAACCACTATGTCATCAATCTTGGCCGTCAGCTCGGTAGCGGCGGTAAGGAAATAGGCGAAAAGCTTGCCCGTGAACTGAACATTGCCTTCTACGACAAGGAACTGATACGCTTGGCCTCGGAAGAAAGCGGATTGTGTAAGGAATTCTTCGAAAAGGCCGACGAGCGTACACAAAAGACCTTCATCGGAGCATTGTTCGGCAACCGTGTACCTTTTGTGGGCGATGGAGCCATTCCCTACGGTTCCTGTCTGAACAACGACGCCCTGTTCAAGATACAGAGCGACGTAATTCGTGGATTGGCCGAAAACGGTTCGTGCCTCTTTGTTGGACGCTGTGCCGACTACATTCTACGCGACCATCCTCGTCAGGTAAACATCTTCATTTCGTCATCGAAGGAAGCCCGCATAGAACGTATCATGCAGAAGGAAGGCATTACCGCCGAACAGGCCGAAGAACTGATAGCCAAGGCCGACAAAAAACGTTCTGCCTACTATAATTACTACAGCTACAATATCTGGGGATCAGCTGCCACCTACCACTTGTGCATCGACTCGTCGGTATTGGGCATTGATGGTACTGTGGCGTTCATCAAAGATTTTGTGAAGAAAAAATTGGGAGTATAGTTACTCGTTTTTCTCCTTCAAATATTCATAGAATGCATACTGCGCCCGTACAGGTGGAGCCAGCTCATCACGCTTCATCACATTGCGCAAATGTTCGTCCACCCAACCGGCCTTCTGGTTGTCGGTCAATTGGATGTGCAGCATATCTATCATCTCTTGCTTCAACCGGGCATCAAATATAGGGGTTACAGCCTCTATTCGACGGTAAAGGTTACGACGCATCCAGTCGGGTGAACCCATATAGACCAAAGGCTGACCACCGTTGTAGAAATACCACACACGGGCATGTTCCAAGAATCCGTCCACAATACGGGTAATACGAATATTACGGCTATACGGCTGATTGGGTATGAGACAACAAATGCCACGCACAATAAGGTCTATCTGAACCCCTGCTTCGCTGGCCCGATAGAGTTCTTCTATCATGGCAGGGTCTTGCAATGCATTCATCTTAAGGATAATGTGTGCCTTTTTACCGGCACAAGCCATATTCATTTCGAAGCCAAGACGGCGCTTCAATTCGGGTAACAGATTAAAACGAGGAACCAACAGGTGTTTGAATTTGGGTTCGGTTATTTCCTTACTCAACAGGCGGAACAGGTTATGAAGGTCGTCCACCATTTCTTGATTGGAAGTAACCAAGGCCGAATCGGCATAAACCGTAGCTGTCTTTTCGTTGAAATTGCCTGTACTGATATAGGCAAAGCTCTTCTTGGGACGTCCGTCCTTATGGTAACGAAGTACAAGTGCTACCTTGGCATGCACCTTCAGTCCAGGGATACTATATATAATATGTATACCGGCCTTCTGCATCAGTTCGGCAGTAGCCAGATTATTCTCTTCATCAAATCTTGCTTTCAGTTCCACAAATACCGTCACCCGTTTACCATTTTGAGCGGCGGCAATCAGCGTGTTGATTACTTCGGAGTGAGGTGCCACCCGATACTGGGTAATCATGATTTCCTTGACGGAAGGATCGTGCACTGCCTCATAAAGGAAATGGATAAAGTGATCGAACGAGTAATAAGGATAATGTAGCAGCAAATCGCGCTTGCCTACATAACGGAATACCGATTGTTTCTTTCCCAAGCAATCCAAATACATGGGTTGAGGTTTGCATGCTGCAAGCAATTCTTTGTTTGGATTCGGCAGATGGGACAAATCTTCCAAATTCAGATGCTTGTCTCCCGGAATCAGTTCATCACGGTTGATGTCGAACGCATCAGCCAAATAGTCCAAATAGTCCTGTGGCATGTGGCGGTCGTACACAAAACGGCATACAGCCCCTATCTTGCGTTTCTTCACTTTCTTTTTCAGCTGCTCCACCATTTTCTCGCTGGTCGAAGCATCGTCAACAAACACATCGGCATCACGTGAAATCTTACAACAATAGCTGCAATCCACCTCATAGCCAGGGAACATTACACCAATATTGGCCTTGATGATGTCTTCCATGAACATCAAGTAATGATTATCACCTACCTTAGGCAACTCTATGAAACGGGGAACCTTGCTATAAGGCAGTTTCATGATGAAATATTCCTTTTCACCCGTATCCTTACGGATAACCCGAGTGGACAAATACAGTCGGTTGTCGCGAATAAATGTTCTTACCCTCTCCTTGCAAACCGGAACGGGAAGCAGATATGGAAAGATTTCTTCCATGAAGAAGTTGGCTATAAATGAACGATGCATATTCTCCACTTCTTGTTGGCTTTGATAGAAAATGATATGATTGGCCTTGAGACCTGGAATAATCTTCTGCTCATAAATGCGGATACGGTCTTCAAGCTGCTTGTTCACCTCTTCACCAATCTGGTGTATCAGTTGGCGGGCCTCTTCCTGTGTCATATCCTCACTATAACCACCATTGGCCACCGCCTTATGCTCGGCCACACGGACTTTATAGAATTCTTCGAGGTTGGAAGAATAGATAGAGATAAAGTTGATTCGTTCGTACAGAGGGAGCGAGTCATCATCGGCTTCCAGCAACACCCTATGATTGAACGACAACCAACTGACATCGCGTTTGAAATAATGATATTTGCTTTCCATAATCGAAAACTTTTGGCCAAATATAGCTATCTTTGTGCGAATAAACAAAGAATTATGACGAGAATTGGAATTTTATCAGATACGCATGGATATTGGGACGACCGTTACCTGAAGCATTTCGAGATGTGCGATGAGATTTGGCATGCCGGCGACATCGGTTCATTGGAGGTGATTCAGCAATTGGCGGCCTTTAAGCCTGTACGTGCCGTATATGGAAATATAGACGGAGGAGACATTCGCCGCATCTATCCAGAGATAAGCCGGTTTACGGTAGACGGTGCCGATGTACTCATCAAACATATCGGAGGCTATCCGGGGAATTACGACCCTTCTATCCGGGCCAAGCTGTTCGTCCGCCCACCCCAGCTCTTTATCAGCGGACATTCGCACATCTTGAAAGTGAAGTTCGACAAGACCTTGAACCTACTCCACATCAATCCGGGAGCGGCAGGAAAATACGGATGGCACAAAACCCGTACACTGGTACGTTTGGCTATAGACAACGGAACGTTCAATGACCTGGAAGTAATAGAATTGGCCGAATAATTATGCCATTCCAAAAAGTTTGTTTACCTTTGCACCGTGATATAAAGAGAAAATATATGAAAACTTATCTTGTAACAGGAGCTGCCGGATTTATCGGCGCCAACTACATCAAGTATATTTTGGCTAAGCATGACGACGTTAAAGTAGTGATTTTGGACGCTTTAACTTATGCTGGAAACTTGGGAACCATTGTTAACGATATAGACAACGAACGCTGTTTCTTTGTTAAAGGAGACATCTGCGACCAAGCTTTGGCCGACCAACTGTTTGCCGAATATAAGTTCGACTATGTGGTGAATTTCGCAGCCGAAAGCCATGTAGACCGAAGCATTGAAAATCCGCAATTGTTCTTACAAACCAATATATTAGGAACCCAGAACTTACTGGATGCTGCCCGTCGTGCTTGGGTAACCGGTAAGGACGAACATGGCTATCCTACCTGGCGAAAAGGAGTACGCTATCATCAGGTATCTACCGATGAGGTATACGGAAGCCTCGGTGCCGAAGGTTTCTTTACCGAAACCACCCCACTTTGTCCTCATAGCCCATACAGCGCCTCCAAGACCAGTGCAGATATGATTGTAATGGCATACCACGACACCTACAAGATGCCGGTTACCATTACCCGCTGTTCAAACAACTACGGTCCGTATCACTTCCCTGAAAAACTGAT
>CAZJFI010000005.1:0-26999 GCA_964545265.1 uncultured Phocaeicola sp. | reverse complement strand
AAACCTCCGCAGTAAAACATCAGTTGCATTACCAATAACACAATATATATTTCGGGTCGGTGGCACACCAATAGTATATTCAATGGGAGTAAGGCAAATAATGCAAAGGGAGTAACCGACCAACGCAGTACCCGGTGCGAAATATATTGAAAACTCAGCATACCATATCGGAAAATGTTGAGCAATGGCAACAATCGACTGATGGATTGTAAACCTCCGGCAGCAATTCTCACTTTCCGTTTTTCTTCCTCTTTCATGTTGGCCGAGCCCGATTCACAGGCGTATGCCGTATCGCAATAGTCAATGATATAGCCTTTCAATGTCATCCTCATGGATACAATGAAATCATCCAACAATGTATCTTCGGGCATGTTTTCGTACAAATCCGTACGGATGGCAAACAATTCCCCGGCAGCTCCAACAGCCGAATACAATTCTGCATCCCATTTTTTCAAACACGATTCATATTTCCAGTACAATCCTTCGCCACCTCCGGCAGCACCATCCTTATTGGTTGCCATCACCCGCTTTTCACCGGCAACACAACCCACTTTCGGATTGGCAAACCGCTTGACCATTTCCATCACAGCATCAGGATTCAACAGCGTATTGGCATCGGTAAATATCACGAACGGAGTCTTTACATGGCGTATACCATGATTCATAGCAGCTGTTTTCCCTTTTCTGGCTTCGTGGTAATACACCTTCACATCCTCATATCGAGCCAAAAGTTTGTTGGTATGGTCATTACTGCCATCGGTTACCCACATTATCCGTAATTTGTCCTTGGGATAATTCAGTTCGTTGCAGTTCTGCATCTTCTTGTCTACCACCAGTTCTTCATTGTAGGCTGTAATGAATAGAGTCACTTCCGGCAGTTCCCCCAATTCATAGAATTTCATAGGCTTTCCAAAGATTTTCTTCAGCTTCACCATCAGCCAAAGCAACATACCATAACCTATATAGGTATAAAATACAATAAACAACAGTACTAAAAATAGGATTTCCAATGTTTTCATTTCAATAAGGTTTGGTAAATGTTCAATGTATTCTTGGCTGTATTTTCCCAAGAAAATTGTTTTACTCTATTCAGCCCATATTCTATGCAGTTGTTTCTGTATGTTTTATCTTCTTCTAATAGCAGTATCTTTTCAGCTATTTCTTCCGGCTTGAACGGATTGACCAATATTCCACCTTCACCGGCTATTTCAGGCATAGCCGATGTATTGGAGGTTATGACGGGTGTACCACAAGCCATTCCTTCCAATATCGGAATACCGAAACTTTCCCGATAAGAGGTATAGATAAATGCTGTTGCCCCTCCATAAATGGCAGGCAGTTCGGTGTTTGGAATATAACCGGGGTAACGCAATAATGGTTTGATATGAGTTAATTGGTTGTCTTCCAAATATTGGTTCACAATGCTTTCCTTCAAATCGGCAATGAGCAATGGGAGAGGGCTCTTTGATTTTTCGGCATAAAGACTGTATGCAGTCAGTACACCTATGGTATTCTTTTTGGGATCCGTATTTCCTAAAAAGAACAGATAATGTTCATCCTTAATGTATTTGCTGGTTATCTCACGCATATTGACCATGGGCTTGAAATGCTTGGAGTAACCGTTGTATACCGCTTGAATCAATCCCTCTTTCAAATTTAAAGAGTTTTTGATATGTTCACATTCAAAATTCGATACGGTGATGATTTTCCGGCATTTCTTCAATATCCGTGGAACCACAAACCTTCGGTAAATTCTTCCCATTTGTTGATACGTCGACACTATCTTCCCATGTTTCTTTTCCAAGAAAATAATATCATGCAACGTTAAGACCAAAGGGACATGGCAAAAGATAGGAGCGGTGTTACTGGTACAATGCAAGATGTCGGGCTTGATTCTGTTGACAGCCAATGGCAGTCCAATCTGTTCCCATAAGGGATAACTTGGCCAGTTCACTTCCACAATGTGCATGTTGGCCGATTCAGTCAGGCATTTGTCTTCGCCTGGACTTACCAAAATATAATATTCATTTTTAGTATCTACTTTCTGCAGCTCCCGAATCATTTCCAGAGCTACATAATCCATTCCATGCTTCTCTTTTCTATATATTCGTTGCGCTTCAATTGCTATTTTCATTCTTGTGAACTATTAAATTACTTTCCTCGTCTATATACTCTGTTTTTGAGGTAAATAACGAAGAAATGTTCTTTAAACCTTTGATTACCCTTACTTTGAAACTATCGAAGAGAGTCCCATCCTTGGAAACAGTTCCATATCCGGTAACGGCACGTGCTTTTCGTTTTCTAACAAAATACAACTTACCGTATTCTCTTAAGCCAAAAGCCAAAGCACCATCTTCGCCACGTATAATATGCGTACGTATTCCAACTTTCTGAGCTAATTGTGTATGATAGGCAAAAACCATACCTCTTACACTCATTTCCGGTCGTTTGAAACTTTGAAGGAACAGATAACAATCTCGTGTAAATTCATAAATTCTCAATTGCCACCGTGGATGAGCCTGGTCGGGTATATAACTCCATAAGCTACTTGCACCCACCACGTTCTTCTGCTTTAATGCATCAACCATCGTTTCCACATAAAGGGGTGGATATAAAGTATCCGAATCTATATTGATATGATACTTCCCTTTAGCATGAGCCAATCCACAACTTCTGGCCCAGCCACAACTATGTTGTGTTTCCGTATAATAAGGAACATGAATGTCTTGAAATATTTGGGCGGTACAGTCTATCGAATCATTGTCTACTCCGATTATTTCCATCGGATATTTACATACCTGATTGCTCAGCGACCAAAGGCAAGCCAATAAATGCTTTTCTTCGTTATAGCCTATTACAGAAACAGTAACCAGCGGACTGCTACTTTGCAATCTTCCGATTTTCTCTTTAACTTCTTCTATTATAGTTTTGGGCGCTTGGCTATATGGCTTTTCGTAAACAGTTAAATAGGGCTTATACCATTCCATGGGCTTTTCATTCACTAATACAGTCCAAATTTACGTAATATTTTCAAATAAATCCACCCATTGCTGCATTATTTTCTCTTCTCTAAAGTCTTCCGCTCGTTTTCGTGCCGCTTTTCCCATTTCTTTCCGCAATTCTTCATGCTCTATCAACTGACAGATACGTTCCGCTAATGCTTCAATGTTTCCAGGTGCTACCAAATAACCATTAACATTGTTAGTTATTATGTTACGAGGACCATGTGGACAATCAAAAGAAACACATGGCAAACCACAACTCATGGCTTCAATCAATGTCATTCCAAAACCTTCAAAACGAGAACTACACACATAAATACTACTATTGATATAGGCTTCGTAAATATTACTTATTGGATACATCGGAATTATCTGTTTGGTAAGTCCAGCATGTTCTATCATTGGGGTTAATTGTTCTATATTACCTATTCCATATACCTTTAGAATCCAATCCGGATGTTTTATGACAACTTGTTTCCAAACTTCTATGAGGGTGTCAAAACCTTTTTCATGAGAAAAACGTCCGACAGAAATAATATATTTGTTAGTTAAGGATGATAATTTAGAAGGAATTAGAGGTAGTGGATTAGGAATAACTTTAACTTTTTCCAATTCTTTCCAACTATTTCGATCATCTTTTGTTAAAACAATAAATTCATCTACCTTTTTAAGCTTAGCGAGCAATTGCTTTTGCCAAAAAGTAGCAAATATATTCTTTATAAAACCATCTTTCCCTTTTTCAAAATTTCGATAATGGTCTCTATTTACATGAATTTCCCCAACTTTTTTACTTCCATCTTTTATTGAAGTCAAGAAGTTTATTTCTCTTCGGAGTAATGAAATGGTGATATCTGGTTTCAATGCTAAGAGAGTAGACGACAGTTGTTTTTTGTAGATACGTTGTTTTTGTAGATATACCACTATCTTTTTCAAAAAGGGCAAATGCCATAATTCTTCAAAATTGATATCCAATTGTATTATTTTAACTTTCGGCGATAAAGGATAATAAGGCTCTTTTCCCTTACCATCAGTCAATACAATATATACGTCGTAACCGGCCACTTCAGCCAAATAATTAGCTTTCGTAGTCAACACTCGTTCCACTCCACCAGGAATGTAAAGCGAGGGAGTACAATATACTATTTTCTTTTTCATGGATTCATTACTTCTTCAATCACTTTCTGCATCTGGTTCTTCCATGATAGAAATCCGATAGAATTGCGAATCTCAAGAGGAGAACAAGGTTGTTCCTGATAGAACTTCAATAACTTTTCTATATCTATAGGCGATTCATCAGCCGGTGCTTTTAATATGTATGGCATATGGTCAAAATCTTCATCCGTTTCGCTATAAATAAAGGAGAAACCTCGGGCTGCATATTCGCGATTCTTTAATGTCTTGATTTTATCAATACCGCTACGATGACGGCCTAAACTACCGATGGCAAAATCACACAGATTGAATAGTTCGTCTAATTCTTGACCATACATGGGACCGTGAAAATGTATGTATTCTGCAATATCATATTTGTCAATCAGTTCCCTGAAACCTGGTGCATGGATTGAATTATACATTTCAGAATCAGCTACTCCCCCTACAATATGGAAATGTATTTTAATAGTTTGTTTTGAGTTTTGATAATATTCACCCAATCCGGCAATTAATCGGTCAAAACCATGCCAATAATGAACTTCTGCTACTCCTATCAGATGGATTTCTTGAGTATTCGGTTCTTTCTTTATAGGACACCGAAGGGGAATATGTTCAAAATCTACGCCATTAGAAATTCGAATAGTGCGTTGGCCAAAGATAGTCTCTTCATCTGTAAAGGTTACAATGCCATTAGTCAACGCCGCCAACTGATGACGATAGCGTTGGTCTATCTTGAGATTCATCCTAATTCGGAAGGAAGCTCCAATAAATTCCAAATCATAGGGGTAGGTTGGAATTTCCATAACCACTTTGATTCCGGCTTCTTTTAACTTACGAAATAAATGGACAGTAAAAGGATTAGCATTATTGAATGAACGTACATAGACCAACCGGATATTATGCTTAATTGCATATTGGGCTACAGCTTTATAATCTATTCTTTTCTTTATTGCAGCCAATTTCCCTTTTCCATAATTTTGTAAAACTTGGTCATTAATCCATCGTACACGATTACCTTGTTCATCAAAGTCATAACTGCATACATCTACTTGGTGTCCCGATTCCTGCAAAGCTTTGATTTGATAGCGCATTTTCTTGCTGATACCGCTATGTTCAGAAAAACCATGATATGTAAAGTATAATATCTTCATATTTAATCATATTTCTTGTGGGCCAATATATATCGGATACGTAGATATAAATCTGGTATGTATTTGTAACAGAATGTAACAAACCTCTGTTTTAAAGAACTGTTGAAAAATAAATTGGGTACTTTCTTTCTTAAATCGTTAATTACTTCCATTCGATGGGGATACAATGAACGGTGATGAGATAAATACCACAAACTTACCGTTAAGGATGCAAATAGATTATTATTAATCTTCTTATAGCCATCAGATGTTAACTTGGTTTCATGAGACAACTGTTGGATATGTTGTATGACATCATTCATACAATAGAGCCTTTTCAGGTTCATAGTCGACATGATAGATGTATCATGTCTTCTATATACATAAAACGGATGTGGAATGGCCATGAATCTTTTGGCTTCCAAATAGGAATGGGTGATGAACAGGGTGTCTTCAAAGCAGATCATATCCCTGAAATACAGATGCTTGTTCAATAAAAAATCCCTTCTGAACAAATGCATCCAAATATAGCAATACATAGGATCATTGTCGTCTATAAATCCTTGTTCGCCATTTTTTAATAAATATGTATAGGCCTGTTTTCCTTTAAAAGTTATTCCTTTTTCTATTTCTTGATTATTCGCTTTTATATAGTCACCTTTTAGGATATCCAATTGAAATTTCAAAGCTGTATTGAGCATGATTTGCAAAGTGCCGTCAAGTATAATGTCATCCGAATCCATAAAGTGAATATATTCACCTTTTGCCATTCTAATCCCTTTGTTTCGAGCTTCGGATGGACCTTGGTTCTCTTGGTTGATAATCTTTATATTATAATGTTTTTCTGACAATCCTTGCATTGTCTTCAGACTATTATCCGTAGAACCGTCATTGATAAGAATCACTTCAAACTCATCTTCAGCTATACCTTGACGGTAGATGCATTCTACACATGTTTCAAGGTATTTCTCTACATTGTATACAGGTATGATGACACTTAACTTCAGTTCTTTCATTGGTTGACAATTTCATTAAACAGTTTGTCCCACAAAGGCATAATATTTTCAGGAGCATATCTCATTGCCGAATGACGAGCTTTTTTCCCCATTTCTTTTCTGACATCTTCATTCTCTATCAAGTTGCAAATTTTATCAGCCATCGCTTGAATATTTCCATTAGGTATAAGAAATCCGTCATGACCATTCTTTATTATTTCAGATGGACCATAGGGGCAATCAAAAGATATGCAGGGAACACCGTTAATCATGGATTCTATCAGTACTAATCCAAAACCTTCATATCGTGAAGGAAATACAAAGATGGAACTTTCCCGCATTCTATCATAAATATCCGCTGTGGGTGGGTTTATGGAAATAACACTCTCCAACTGTGCATCCTTTATTTGATTCCGCAAGGCTCCTTCATCTTCACCGGTACCATATATAGCTAAAGACCAATCAGAATGTTTCTTGTTAACCTCTTTCCATGCAGATATCAATCGTTCAAACCCTTTTTGGTAGGTGAGGCGTCCTACACTTATCACTTGCTTATTGCAACATTTACTGATTTCCTTGGGTACTTTAGTAACGACATTCGGAATAACAACTGTCTTGTTAGCCAGGTTCCATTCTTTTTTATCACCTTCTGTAAGGGTAATGATAACATGGCTTCTTGAACGAACCACAAACGTAAAATAAAACATATACAATTTATGCAATGCATTGACGAAAAGATTTCTTTTTGTACCTTCGTTTATTCCTGTATATGATTTGGCGCAATGCGATTCTATTATTTTATGGGCACTGCAATCTAATTGGCAGACTATATCGGCTTTGAAATTGGTTGGACAAACTAAAATGTCAGGCTTTATTTGATGAATGACTTCCGTGAGCCTGTTTTTGAAAAGTCTGCTCTTTTGTCGTTTTATCCATATCCGTTTAGGATATCGGTATCGATATTGATGATGAATGTTAATACCTAAATCTATATGCCTGACTTTGGCTGAAAGCGGAAAAGCAAATGGCTTATTCCCTTGTGATGAAGTAATTAGAAAAATTTCATAGTTATATACATTAGCCAGATAATTCATTTTATCTGTCAAGATACGTTCTATTCCTCCCATAAGAGTCATAGCATCATGTATATAGACTATTTTCATTGCATTATTTACTATACGATTATTACAAAGGTATATAAAAAAACAGAAAAACTCCGCCCTGCATGGAGTTTTTCTGCAAAATAGGTTGAAATGATGAAATCGAAAGGGTGGGGGAACCTTGATTTCACCCTATCAGGACCAGTCCCAATAAGACCCACCACCAGGGATTATAGTGCTTCATACTCGGTGGAGGCATCAAAGCAGGGACATTCTTTGGTACGTTCCCAACGGTCGACTATACCATTGCCGTTCTTGTCGGGACTGAGGTCTCGGTGGCCCCGGATGAGGGCTTGCGGATAATCTGCTTTCAGTGCTCGGAGCAACGACAGCAGTACACGTTTCTGTTGGGGAGTACGGGTATCGGCCGGACGACCGTTTATATCTAAGCCTCCTTCGTAACATACTGCAATACTGTTTCGGTTATATCCATAAGCATGTGCTCCAACTTCACTTTCGGGACGCATGGTCTCAATTTTCCCGTTCTTGCGGATGTAGTAATGATAGCCGGCCGAAGAAAAACCACGCACCCGATGAAAGCTGTCAATATCGGCAGCGGTGATGTTCCGGTCTACACGAGTGGCTGAGCAGTGAATGATAATCCAATCGATGGGTCTTTCGGTATTCATGGTCAATCGTAATTAATTGGTTACAGGCAAGAGGTGAGTCCCAAAGCTCCACCCAAAGCGGTGGCCACAGCGATAATCACTTTTAATACTACACTCCAGACATTGTTTTTCTTTTCTTGTTCCATATTGATTGTTTTTTAGTAACGTGTAAATAATAAGTTGCATCAGTTTTGTAGTGTCATCCTGAACGCAGTGAAGGATCTGATTGCATTCACGTGCATGCATACAGATTCTTCGCTTTGCACAGGAAAGTTGTTGAGGACTTCGTCCTTAAAAATGACACTATGATAGGGAATTTATATTATCCCGTCTTTACTCTTATGATTCACCTTCAGTTCCTTCATCGGTATCACTTTCGGTGCTGGTCGATTCTCCTGTTTCAGATACATACTTTTCGTATTCCAATACCTTCAAGGCTTTCTTGGTTGCCTTGCTGGGAGTGAAGATGATACGTGCCTTGGTGATGTGACCTACAGTGAACTTCTCCGGGGTAAGGGCACCTTTACCGCTGAGCGACAAGCGCATGTGTCCCAAATTACCTACACGTACAATCATGCTGTTGGCCAACTGTTCGCGCATCACCTCGTCGGTGGCATTCAATACGGCCATGATGTCGGTCGATGTCAGCGTACAATTCTTTTCAATTTGCTTGCACAGGTCATCCATTGTCATTTCACCCATGCTCTTGGCGCAAGGATAATAGCGCTTTTCTTCTTCTTTGTCCTGTGGGTTGATACGGGCAACCACCTTGTACTTTACTTTTCCCATAATTCGTTTGGTTTTGTTTAAATGAATAATTACGTTAATAACTCATTCCAAGGAGAGGCCTCTTGTTCTTTGGAACACTACAAAAGTAAGGATATTCATATCTATGAAGTGCTTTAAATGGATTATTATGGTATAATTATGCTTTAATGGATGTAAACGGAAATAAATTGATAAACAATGAAAAATATATACTATATTTCTTGGAACTATTTGACAAAATAAGTATATTTGTATCATACAACAAATAACTTTTGAACCTATAAAACAAATCAAATGAGAGAGCTTGAGACACCCGTAAAGACTTATGCCAAGAGTGAATTGGCACAACTTTATAATCCTACCATGTCCAACCGCTGCGCCTTACGCACATTCCGCCAATGGATACTTTTCAACCATGAACTTTATAATAATTTGCGAAATACAGGCTATCATGATTCGCAACGTTATTTCACACCCCGGCAAGTAGAACTGATTTTTCATTATTTAGGGAAGCCGTAACGATAGTAAAGTGTTCATAAACAGATGGATAGGTAACATAAAACTTCAGCACTTGGTTATTTTTTGGAAATATTTAGAAAAAATGCTATATATTTGTGGGCTGTTCAAAAGCTGACCGACTTTTTCCAGAAAGTTGACCAACCCAAAAAATAAGTTGACCAACTTTTCCACGAAAGTTGACCGGGATTTTGCAGGATTGCGAGCGGCCTTTTCCGAGTTTCTTTCTCAAAAAATCGCCCTCAATTTAAGAGTTTATTTATTGTTTTTTATTATATAATAAGGTGTGTACTCCACAGTCGACTCCACACTTGACTCCACGAGAGGAAACACCTTGTTTTGTAAAATATTGATTATGTGATTAATAGCGAATGATATAATTTTCAGTCAGACTCCACAACTGACTCCAAAATTATCTTTATTCGTTTTTCAAAAAGATTAAATGATATGACAAAAGTCAATCTGCTTTTTGCTGTTGATACAAACGGATATATAGGTATTTCAAGAGAAGCCTTGTTTCATTTGCTCAGTCAAATTGAACATCCAAGTAATGAAGCCATCTATGCATACCTGCTTGCTAAAGCATCGTATACGGACGGCTGGATAAGTCATGGAAAAATATTAAATCGAGGATACTTGGAAATCAATCATGAAGAATTCATGAAATTGACAAAATCCAAGGAATCTGGTATGTATAATATCTTGAACAGACTTATTAGATTAGGACTTCTTGAAAGAGTCGAAAAAGGGAAAAACATCTATCGCTTACCTTATTACGATCAGCATTGTGGAGGTAATTATCAAAGTACGGCAAACAATAAAACAACAAGAAAAAGATTACAAAATACAAAAACAGAAAGTGATGATTTCAAGGAGTTCTTCGAGTTTTATCACTATGCACTTGACATTCCTCCTTCTGAAAGGATTAAGACATGGCAAGTTTGGCAAACATTGACTGATGAAGAAAAGGAACTGGCCGTGTGTAATGTAACTCAATATGCCGAAAGCTTACGCAAGCCGGAACATGCAAAATTGGCCTGCAACTATCTAAAAGACAAATCATTTATATTCTAAAGGAATGGAAAACAGAGTAATACAGAAAATCATCGCATCGGATACAGCTCCCATGCCATGGAACAAAGATGTAGAAGAAGCCGTAATTGGTGCACTCCTTATCGAAAGGAAGGCTGTACGCGAGTTCATGCCACGAATCAGGGAAGAATTTTTCTATATGCCTGAGCATCTGCTCATTTTTAGGGCTATCCGAACATTGAACGAGGCCGACAAGGCGGTAGACATCCTTTCGGTTGCCGACAAACTGCTGAAGGACGGTACATTGGAAGCAGCGGGTGGGCCATATAATGTAGCACAAATTTCGGGAAAAGTGTTATCGAGTGCACATATCATGGAGCACATCCTCATCTTGCAACAACTGTGGATGCGACGACGTTTGCGCGAACTGCTTTTGGAGGCCGAACATGCTGCGGCCGATATGACCATAGACGCCGAGGATACCTTGGTAAACATACAAAAGGACTTGGAATCATTGGCCAATAACCTACCGATAAACAATGAGTTCAGACAAATGCCCGAAGTAATGGATGAAGTGATGGACAATCTTCGGAAACGGATGGAAAACGTAAACGGCGGACTGACCGGCACCGATACCGGAACCCAAGGACTGAACGATTTGCTCTTGGGTTGGCAACCGGGAACCTTGAATGTAGTAGCCGCCCGTCCCGGTGAAGGGAAGACAGCCTTCTTGATGCACACGCTACTGACAGCAGCGAAGGCCGGGAAGAAAGTTTGCCTGATTAGTTTGGAATCCACTGCCGAAAAGTTGGCCGAACGATGGATGCTGGCCCGTACCGATATTCCGGCCGACGACTGGAATCGTGGTCGTATCACTCCCGAACAATGGGAAGAAGCCCAACGTGCAGCCAATGAACTGAAACTATTGCATATCCTTACCTTCGACCATGGAAAAATTACCGTGGAAGAAATCTGCAGTGCCGTCAAGTCGCTCCATGTACAAGGCAAATGTGATTTACTCGGCATCGACTATCTGCAACTCATGGCCAACCGTCACACCAACGGCGTGCGCGAACAGGAAGTGGCTCACAACAGTCGTCTGCTCAAACTCCTTTCCCTCAAATTGGAAATACCAATCTTGGCCCTCAGTCAGCTGAACCGTGAAGTAAAAACCAACCAGCATCAGATACCGCGCTTGGAAAACCTTCGCGAATCGGGTAGTATCGAGCAAGACAGTGATACCGTAGCTTTACTTTTCCATCCTGCCAAAACCCATTTGCAAGTAGTGCCTGAGAGCAACTATCCGGTAAGTCCCGATATGTTGATGGTGATAGTAGACAAGAACCGTAATGGACGTACCGGTACCGTCTACCTCAGCCACAACGAAAGCATGACCAAGTTTGCCGATTATGTTCCTCCGCAAGACTGGCTCATCAGTCAGGCCGATTCCTCTTCTGAACATTCAAAAGGCGATTGGCGGAGCAAGAACCGTCAATATCAGCAGTTCAAGCTTAAATCCAAGGCACAGAATAATGGAGAAAAGCTGCCGTTTTAAACATTCCCTCCTAAAAAGAGGGAAGTAATAAGCCGGAATATGCGAAAACTTTTTTTTAAATTTGCATAATCAACGATAAAATATGAAGGTTCTCTTTTATTGCGATACAGTATTCGGTTATGGTGGCGTAGAACGTGTGTTGGCAGAATTAGCCAAGGAACTGACCCAACGCCATGATGTTACTATCCTGACAACGGACAGCCGGAAGAACTATGCCATGTACGGATACAATCAATCTGAGGTAAAGTTTGACTTTATTGAATATTCACAATCTTCTAAAACAGAGAATTTTATTTGTAAAGGTTATAGCTTCCTTTATAAAAGATTACTTCCTCATAATCGTTTCACTTCATGGCTTTATGGAAAAAGTTTTTTCCTACCCTCTTATCGCAATAAGTTAGTTCAGAAAATAAACGATGGACATTACGATGTGGTGATTGGTGTACATGCCTACTTGGCACTTCACCTCACATCCATTTGCCATCGGATTCATGCCATGACCATCGGATGGATGCATAATTCATTTGAAGCATTCTTTGAAAAGGAAAATCCATATCTGCCCGATTTGAAGGATTTTTTCCGTCATCGTATGCGTTTGCTTGACGGTATAGTGGTGCTTTCACAAGCTGACGCTGTCCGTTATGAGAAAGAATTGAATCTAAATGCAACGGTGATTTATAATCCGCTAACTGTTATACCCGGAGAAAAAGGGAAATTGGGATATCATAAATTCTTGGCCGTAGGTAGGTTTGCGCAAGCTCACAAAGGTTTCGATATTCTAATTAAAGCCTTTGCTCTATTTGCTCGAAATAACAGTAACTGGACGCTTGAAATAGTAGGCGAGGGACCGGAAGAGTCTATGTATCGGTCGTTGATATCGGAATACGGATTAGAAAATCGCATCAAGCTTTGTCCGTTTACCGATTATATCCAGAAGCATTATTCCGAAGCCAGTGTCTATGTATTAAGTTCCCGTTGGGAAGGATTCGGTTTAGTATTAGTCGAAGCCATGTCACACGGTCTTCCAATTATCGCCAGTCGTCTGCCCGTTACTTGTGAATTGTTGGAACCTCGTGAGGTAGCTCTCTTTTTCGAAAGTGAAAATATAGAGCATTTGGCCGAACAAATGCATGAAATGGTGCGAGAAGCAGACTGGAACCAGATGAGTTGTGAAGCGATTTCGTACTCAAAAGACTTCATGATAGATAATATCTGTAAAGTATGGGAGGATTTACTGAATGGCTGATCGGGTACATAAAAGTTTGCTGAATGCGAAAGTGAATTTGATATTTTTTGTTGCGACTTTATTCATTTCCTTCTTTTCGCGTAAGATTTTCTTAAATTGTTTAGGAGCTGAATTCATTGGCTTGTCCGGTACATTAGGAAATATCTTGGGATTATTGAATTTGGCTGAATTGGGGATTGGTACTTGCATCAGCTATTTTCTATTCAAACCTTTGCAGTCACAAGACCGTAAAAGCATATCGGAAATTATGTCTGTATTCGGATATGTATACAGATGGATAGGAACCGGTATAGCTGTTGTAGCCATTCTCATTTCCCTTTTCTTTCCGCTTATATTCAAACAAGCAGCTATCGGATTAGGCATCACCTATTTTGCCTTTTACTCTTTTCTTATTTCCTCCTTGATTGGGTATTTTATCAATTACAAACAGATTCTGCTTACTGCCGACCAGAAGAACTATGTGGTGGTAGCCTATTTCCAAACAGGAGGAATTATAAAATCGTTGATACAAATAGCCTTGGCATGGTACACCCGTAATGTATTTTTATGGGTTACGATAGAATTGTTGTCCGGTTTCATTAACTGCTGGATTCTGAACTGGAAAATCAGACAAGTTTATCCATGGCTGACTACCGAAGTAAAACGTGGAAAAGAACTGATGAGTAAGTATCCTGACATTTTTTTGAAGACCAAACAGATATTCGTTCATCGTATCAAAGATTTTCTATTGAACAAGAGTGATGAAATTTTGGTATTTATTTTCGTCTCATTAAAGATGGTAGCTTATTATGGTAATTACCTGCTGATTATCAACAAAATAATTCTATTTATGAATGTAGTGTCAGATGGGATGGGTGCCGGTGTAGGGAATTTAGTTGCTGAAGGGAATCAAAAGAATACGCTGAAAGTGTTTTGGGAACTGACAGCCATTCGTTTTTATGTAACAGGAATTGTTTGTTTCGGTCTATTCTATTTTACGGATGCATTAATAGAAATATGGTTAGGTTCAGAATATTTATTGGATAATTGGATATTATATCTATTATTGATAAACTTGTTCATTATGTTTACCCGCGGAGTGGTACAGATGTATATCCACTCTTATGGTCTATATGCTGATACTTGGTCGGCATGGGTAGAAGTTATCCTAAATTTGGTTATAACCATTGTTTGTGCTATGCAATGGGGTATACTCGGTATTGTTTTAGGTAAAGTAATAAGTTCGGGTTTGGTTGCATTGTTCTGGAAACCCTATTATCTTTATAGGGATGGATTCCATTTGTCTTGTTGGAACTATTGGAAAGATATGTTTCCCTATTATGCTTTGTTTTTTCTATCTCTTATGGCATTTTACCCTTTAGTAAATGAATGGATACTTCCACAAATAGATAATTTCCTGTCACTTCTCATTCATGCAGCATGGTTGACGGGTGTCTATGCTGTATTATATCTGATTATTATGTATATTTGCACTATAGGAACCAGACATTTCGTCCATCGGGTACCGATTTTGTCCCATTGGTTGAATCGTAAAAAATAGAATATGAAAGTAATTTGTGACGCCCCCGGCCAAACCTGTAACCGATTATGGACTTACGTTGCCACACTATCGGAATGTATTGTAAAAAAAAAGAAAATGGTCATCCTTTTCTTTGACTATACTATCACAGATTTCCCTAATTTGCTACATTGCAAACATATATGGTTCCCATTTTATCAACCTTGGTATTTAAATAGAGGTAACGGATGGAACAACTTCAAAGGAGGAACATGGAAATTGACTCATAGCCCTAAATGGAATAAAATATTTTCAACATTAGGCTTTATAAAAGGGTGGCACACTCGTCGGGATACGAAATACATTGCTGAAGCAAAAGAAGAGCTGAAGCACATCTTTACTCCTCGTCAGGAAATCGTTGACGAAGCTGAGAAGCTTATCAATGGCTTAAGACAACAATCGGATATGGTGGTTGGAGTTCATATACGTAGAGGGGATTATAAAGAATGGAACGATGGGAAATTCTATTACTCCATAGAAGAATACTATATGATTATGAAGCGTATAGAAGAGCTATATGCAAATAAAAAAGTTTCTTTTTTCATTTCTTCCAATGAAAAGTTAGATAAATCACAATTCAAAGATTGTATTTGTGATTTTCATTACAACGGGAATCCCATTTTAGATTTATATACTTTGTCTTTGTGTGATATATTAATTGGACCGGTCAGTACATTTTCCCGTTGGGCTTCCTTTATAGGAGAAAAACCCATCTATTTTATTGAAGATATACATCAAGAACTAACCAAGGACTCCTTTTCAAAAATGATAAGTTTCTTTGAAATGGAAAACGGTAAAGTGTTATTTGACTGGTAAAATCTATTTTATACGATTCAAAAAGGAAAGAGCGTAAACGTTCTTGTCAAAAGTCTCAATTTTGTCTAATTTATTTAGAGTTGGACTATCTTTGTATAAAGATAGAATTTGTAGATATAGAAGATTGTTTATCTCTTTTTTATCTATAACATGTGCAGCATTCATACATATCTCAGGGATTCCACCTGAATTTGTGGCAATCAAAGGTAATCCTGCTGCCATTGCTTCTACACAAGTCAGTCCAAAAGGTTCTTCCCACATGGAGGGTACAACAGCCACATCACCCACTTTCAAATAGTTGGGAAGCTGTTCATAAGGTATAAAACCGGTAAATACAATCCGGTCTTTAATTGTTTCGCATTTCTTCTTTAGAGTATCAAGGAAAGGATTATTTTGGCTTATGCCATAAAAACTTCCACCCAAAATCAAGAGTTTAATTGATGGGTAATCCTTCAGTTGAATAAAGGCGTCAATCAGTTCTTCAATTCCTTTTTCTTTTATCAATCGTCCACTATATACGACAATAAAATCATCCTCCTTAAAACCTAATATCTTTCGATCAATAGGGGTGGCATGATAGAAGCGTTCCAAATCAATCCCATTATAAACCGTTTCAATAGGAATGTCAGCTCCAATTGTTTCTACTCTACCTTTGATGTAATTGGATACAGTTATCACCTTATGACATACCTTGCAAATTTCTTTGGCATCTTTACTATCCTTATTCAACAAATCGTTGTGAAGGTGGATAATGATTTTGGCTTTGCTTACTTTAGAAACAGGGATAGCATAACCCGGACGGTTTTCCAGGATTATGACATCATATTCCTTCTTGGCAATATCCTTCAATGCCTGAAGAAAGAAGTACTCAATGTAGGCATTGTAATAACCGGCAGTATGAGTATGGACATAGAAATGTCGTTTCAATCGTCCCCACCAGGAAGTCGTATCAATATAATGATAATGGGTATTGGGTGTATCGACTATGGAAGAAGAACGGGGAGGGGCAATGCTATACACCGTAATATCATGCAACTGATGCTGATTATTATATTCCAAGTAATAATCAATCAAGTTCTCTACCGCACCGCCCAAAACAGCAGGCACAGGAAGGATTCCGGAAGTAAGCACAGCTATTTTCATATTCGTTTATCCATGATGGGTGTGAATGAATTTTTTAGAAGCTCCCTTAGTAGCAAACAGGTTTCGTATCATGGTGATGACAAAGAAAGGGACTTCTTTCAAAGCTTGATACAAACGCTTGTTTCGCATATTTTTTGGAATAGCTGTATATAGAGTAATCAACAGAACTCCAAACAATTCCCACCACTTAGTGCAGGAAAGGAAAGGAATAACGGTGGTGATAACTGCCATCAGACCGATAATTCCCATCAAAATACTGCGTGGTAATATGATACTTTGGATGGCTTTTACTACATAATCCCAATTCCGGTGACAAAGAGCTTGGGGGACACGTGGCCACATCAAACCGGCCATAAAGAATTGGGTAGCAATCCAACGGCGGCGCTGATTGCGCAAGACTTCTTTATGTTGTACCTTTTCGTCGAGTACCCGAATCGAATCAGCATAATGTATACGGATACGTTGACGAAGAAGGAGTTCTTCCAATTCCTTGTCCTCACCGGCTGTATGGGTGTGAAAGATGTTTTCAGCAAACCACGGGTAGGATAGAACCATTCCAGAACCAATAAGGGCAGAAGAAAGTCCCAATTGTACATGTCCCAAACGGAAAAGGGTATTGTTCATTTCTTCAATGACTGCATCGAGTACAGCAGTATTTGTATTCAAGTTCTTAGCTGTACGGTGGGTTTGCAAAGCCTGACAAGGAATAGCTTGGAGGTAACGGTTCACTTGTTCCAAATAATCGGAGGATACCAAGTTGTCGGCATCTAAAATCACTACATAATCGGCAATCCTTCTTTTCTCAGATGTACAAGAAAGATGACGAATGGCAGCCTGTAGGGCTTTTGCCTTGGAACTTTCTTCGTAATGGATTTCGAGTACTTCGGCTCCGGTAGAATGAAGAAGGGCATTGGTAGTTTCCGACATACGGTCTGAGATAACCAATACTTGAAAATGACCAGCTGGATAACGTTGGTTCAAAGCAGCACGGGCCGTATCTAAAATCACCTTATCTTCCTTATATCCGGGAATAAGTATCAAGAAGCGGTAAAATACATCCGTTGCAGGATATTCCTTGGAATTAGCATACCATGAAGCAACGGCAAACAGTACCAAATAGCCTACACTGAGAACCAGGTAGGCATACAACAAGAATTCTATGTACTGTATGCCGGTGATAATCATGCTATCACTTCTTTTTTCTTATGAAAGCCTAATGTATTCAATATCATGCCTACACCCATTGCAGGAATGGATTTGATGGCTCTATTGAATTTATTGTCGACCAAATAATCGGGGATAGCAAAAGCCATAGCCAACAAAAGAACAAGTACCAACCCCCACCATTTAAGGCCGTCCAACCAATTATACCAGGAGGAGATACATCCCATCACAGCAATCACCACCAATAAAATGGTACGAGGGAAAGTCAACCAATGCAGAATACGGTCGGCATAATCAAAGTTACCACTGAAGATGGCACCGGGCAATCGGAGTATATTGCTAAAAAGTGAATGATAATGGGCAATCACCCAATTCTTTCGTTGGGTATAGAACTTGCGACGGTCTTCCTTGCGATTGGCATAAACAATGGCCTTGTCCAAATAATCTACATAAATACGGTCGCGCAACAAAAGTGCTTCGAAAGCCTTTTCATCGTCTGTATCGTTCAACTGACCTACAATGCTCTTTACCCAATCAAAATCGAATGCCATACCCGAACCGTTCAAGGTAGAGGAAAGTCCGAGGTAAGCATGGCCTGCCCGATAGATACAGTTGTTGATTTCATCGGAAATGGCATTCAGCATGGAAGAATTGTTGCTTCGTTCCAGACGGATGCGGTGAGCTTGGATAGCATTGGAACCGCTGGAGTATGTATTATTCATTACTTCCAAAAAATCAGGCTCGACGGTATTGTCGGCATTCATAATCAGTACCACATCATAAAGTCCGTCAGGCAAATGGTTGATTGCAGCCTTCACCGCTTTCATCTTGCTACCCTTACCATGGAAATTGGCCTGCATCAAGGTAATGGGCAATTCTGACAATTGTTGGTTGGTTTCGGCTGTCATTTGTTCGGACACCACGTAGATATCGTAACAGTCGATGGGATATTCCTGTTTCAGGAAAGAAAATACAGCTTTCTGAATATACTCATCGTCTTTATAGGCCGGAATGATAACGGCAAAACGATGTTTGGTACGCGAATCCGCATACTTGTCCGACCGCTTGAGAAGTCCACCAATAAGGGAATAAAACAAGTGGTAGGCTACTGTGAATGCACTTAAAGCAAATAAAAAGGTCTCTATAAAATCAAAAACTGTCATATATCTAATCGTATTTTTTCTTTAGTTCAAAAAATGCTTTTACTCCGGCTACATGGGCACGGGCTGTTTCGTTCTGTTTATGCAACTTGGCCCGCAGGTAGTTGACCGGTAATACAATACACAACAAATATCCAATTGTCAGGTAGAAAGTATAGCTAAACATGTTACGGTAAGCATATAGCAAACGGTTGCGGCTCATATAGAAAGCTTGTAACGGACTGCCAATACCGGTAGTCTGACTGGCCTTGTGAATGATTTCACAGGCCGGTTCGAACCACAAGTTATAACCTTCGTGGGTGATGTAGGTACACCAATCCAATTCCTCATAATAAAGGAAATATTCCTCAGGCATTTTCCCCACTTTCTGAATAATGCTTCGTTTCATCAACATGGCAGCTCCGTGAAGATAGGGGGTAACAGCAGCCGGATAGGCTTTCTTATCAGTAGAGCCTTCGCCAATGGCGTGATTACGCAACGTGATTGTGGATAGGGGAGTATATCCAGCCCATTGAATGGTATGCAATGCATCCGGATTGAGTATCAATGGAGATACACCGACCGTCAGCTTATCGGATTCCAACCGATTGATCAATGCAGGTATATGGTCATCGCACATCAAGACATCGTTGTTCAAAAAGAACAAGTACTTGCCACATGAAGCATCGATACCTAAATTATTGGCACCGGCAAAGCCCAGGTTCTGTTCACTGCGTATGACCTGTACTTGGGGATAGTTGGTTTCGAGGACCGATGCTTCGTCTTCCTTGGAAGCATTGTCCACCACTATCAATTCATAGCTGACCGATTTGATACGCTTTATCCAGGAATCCAAGAATTCGCAAGTATCTTTCAGGCCGTTGTAATTGATGGTGATGACGGATATATCAACTTGCTTTTCCATGTTTCTCTGAATATTGTTTATCAAAATAAGGTGCCAAAAACACTAACGTAAGGCAGGTATAAATCAACGGTCCGTTAGGGAACTGGAAGTAAATTTGGTTGGCATAGGAAGCCACCAACATTCCGGCCGTTCCACACAACATACCCGTCAGTGGTCCCCGAATTTCGGGATTCTTGACTCGAAAGAGTAGGATGCAACAAGCACAAATATACATCAATACTTGCAAGACCAAATATACGATAAGCCCTACTTTACCTAAATGAATCCAAATATAAACTAATTCGGAATCAGGAGGACAAGTAGCCACAAAACGATATTTATTCTGAGGAGGTACTTCCTCAGCATCGACTCCCAAGCCTATACCAAAGGGAATTTCAGACATATAGGCCTTCAATGCCTTTTGGTTTTCAAAACGAACATTCATGGATGCATCTTCTGTATCGAATACGGTTCGCATTCGGCGAATCAGACGGTTACTGTTTCCTATTGTTGTAAATTTTAACATAAATAATACCAACAATAAAATAGTAGTCGATGATATACCGATTTTCCAGTTCTTACATAAAAAGATAAACAAGCCCAAACCTGCAACCGGAACTGCCATTGAAGTACGGGTACCGGATATTAATAAACCATATACACCGGCTGCCGCCACTAAAAGATAAAATATTTTGAGAAACTTATGTTTTACATATAAAGAAGAGAGGAAAAAGGTAACTAATGACAATCCCATGCCACAACCATAATTGGCAGCATCCGTAAAAAAGGAAAAATAACGGATACCCGTATTTAAAAGATGCGTTTTGGCTCCTCTTGTGGAAACCCACGACCATTCAGCCGCATCAAAGCCATGGTTCTTTTGCCAATACCCTTTAGCTGCTGCCAATAACGTGAGAATTCCCCATAATAGAAGAAACCAATGAATAAACTTATAATTTTTGGCAGAAACAGCTATAATAACCGACGTGATAATAGCATACAAAGAGATGACACGAACATTTCCTAACCATGCATTGAAATGGATAGTCCCTGTAGCATGATTGCCTACATTAATAAAGCAATAGGCAAACCAAACCAGCATAAAGGCAAAATAAAGATTAAATACATTCCGAAAATCATCCTTATTAGCCAAGTTACGAAACAGTACCGTAATAAATATAAAGCCAAATACAATATCAAAGACAACTGACGTAGGAATTGGAAGAGTAATATAACGTCCTAATCCCATGATGAAATAGTTGACTACAGCAAATAATACTAAAGCTATGTATTGGTTAAGAATACAGAGGTAAGTTAAAATTAGAGCAAAAGGAAGGATACCTAAAGCAACTCCCATACCGGACTGTACTTTAACAGACAGAAATATACATAAAAGAGTAACTATGACCATAATAGCCATAGTGAACCCTTTTTGCTTGATGATGTCGTATGTTCCTATCATTATCGCTGAATATGTTCAGTAGCTGTCAATCCCAATTGGAAGAGTTTGTATTCAAAATTCTTGAAGTTGGTGTACGGTGGCAACTGACCGGTAAAGTCTTGAACTGCATCACGTTCGGCTTGTGTCAAGTAGAATTTCAATGGAACGTTTTCTTCCTTCACATCAAGTAAACGCTTATACAACAACTGGTCTGTATCCTTCCAGGTACGGTTGGCACGAACCACCATCAAGTTCAAAGAAGCCTCGTTCAATAATGAAGGATTCAAAGGATTATTCTTCAAAATAGGATATTCTACAATAGCGATTTCGTCGGACGACAAATCCGGACAAATGTCAATCACACTATTGGCCTGTACATATTGACTATCTTCGCTCAAGAAATCTTCATCGTGTGTAATTCGACGCACATTCAATCCTAAGGAGTTCCAATATTCCTCCAAGGCTATTCCGATATGTGATTTGCCATCCATTTCTTCGGTACTCAACAAATTAAGTATACGCTGTTCCTTACCATCAAAATAGGGGAGTATACTGGTACTGAGTTGTTTGATAGCCATTTCGTCTATGGCCTTATTATAACGACGATAACGCAACTTGCTTTCTCGCGGAAAGGCTCCCAATACTTTACCACCTGTAATACGTTCGGTACGCATCTTGTCACGCAAGGTTCTGTCAAGCAATTCTACTATGAGGTGATAACCGATAGTTAATAGCAATGTACCTAATAAAATAGCCAATAAAATCATTCTACGGGCAGTAGGAGAGGATGTCAATGGGAATAACGGAGGATTCATTACCTTTAATGTAGCTGCCGTCATTTCCAAGTTCTTTTGACGAAGAATAGCTGCATTCAAGGCTCTCAGACACTCCATATAGTTGCCTTCCACAAAATTGATATTTCGTTCTTTGCGATTAACTATGGCACCAATCGGTGAAAAATACAAGAAATCACGATCCAATTTTTCACGCATGATATCACGCGCTTGAATTTGTGCCAAGGTTTTTTCACGGAGCACCACTTGATCCAACCATTGATTGACCAAATCTTCGTATTTCACATTGTTGGTAGAAGCCACTTCTTCACTCAACTGAAGAGCCAAGTCATTGATACTTTGTTCGGCTTGTTTCAGTTGTTCCTTCTTTTGACTTAAATCCGAATTATTTGTTCCATCCGGTGTAATTTCCATAGTGGAGATTTGGGTATTGAGTTTGGATATACTATTCAAGTTATCCATGAATTCATTGTTGGTACGCATAGCTTTCGCCAAATCGCCTAATTTGTATTCATAGAAATCAATCAAAGCCCGACTGGTAGATGAATTGACCAACAAATCATTATCCATCATCTGATATTGGGCATCCATAACGGTCAACTGTTCGGTCTGTTCACCATAGTTAATGATACGATGGTCAATATTGTATTGAATCAATGAATCTTCGGCTTCGGTCAATTCTTCGTGTAATCGAGCCATTTCTTGACGGAAAAATTCAATCACATTGTTGGTTTCCCCATAACGGAGGTCACGATATTGCTTGACAAATTCTTCATTTAATATTTCCAAGGTATTATAAGCTATACCTGGGTCGTTAGCCGAATAACCGATTTCAATCAAATCACTATTACCTAACTGAACCACCTTGATTTTCTGTGCCAATATAGGTACACTGAAATAGGGATGATCGTAATTCAACAATCCATAAATAAAATTACTGGCATTAGGACGTTCGTAAGCTATCAAGTTATTTAAAGTCTTTTCTTCATTCTGTTTGTCAATCAAGGCACGGACTTCACGGGGAATGATGACATCCAATTCTTGAAAATGCTCGGCTGTAATATAGCTGGTATTTTTATCCATGTCACCATATATCAAGCAACGAGTCAACAGGCGTAAAGATACGGCTTTTAATGTACGTTCCGTAGTAATGATGTTCATCAAATTACTTAAATGAACGTGTGCATTACGGCTATCACTAATATCTACATTGTAACCGGTAATGATACCCGTATAGATGGTAGTCTTTACATCGTATGACTTATCCATATCGCGTGTCAGAAACCAAGCTATAAGAAAAGCAATGAGAGGCAATAAAATCATCCACCAACGGATGCGATAGAAAAAACGGACGATATACTTAAATAATTCCATAATTATTCGTTTACAGAGTTTGCAGTATCATTGATTTGGGTTAAAATAGGGGTGTGTGATATGATTTCCAACACCAATAATTGTTCATTAATGGAGGCACGCAGTTCTTCGTAACTACGATTTGCTTCAAATTCTTTTCTTTTCAACTCGGCCAAGTCACTAAGAGTGCCTCTGCGATTTCGATAATCCTGCTCGGCTATGGCTGTGGCACCTTTAAACAAAGCCAAATGTTCGGCTGAACGTTTTAAGGTTTCAATATTGGAAAGAATAGAGACATACAAATGAGCTATCTGCTGTTTAACTTGTTCGTATGCTTCTTCTTTGGCATATTCAGCTTTCTCAGCAATAATACGCTGACGCTTTACTTTACCACCCAAGTCAAATAAAGTTTCCAAAGGAATGTTCACGTTACCACCCACATTCCAATAATCTTGTTCCACACCTGTATATTGATAAAATATAGGAGTGGTTACATCGGTAATGGTTCCAAAATTGTCGGTTACCCCATGAGAATAGGCTGCTCTGGCACTAAAGAAACTTAGCCAGCTTCTTTTTTCCTTAGCCAACAGTTTCTTTTGCAATTGGCGTTCCTTTTCCAACATTTTAACGGTTGGATTACTGGTAGCATTGGCATAAAGCACACTGAGCGGTGGCAGTTGAAGTGTAGCAAAATCTACATTCATGTTGATTGTTATGCTATCTCCCGGAGTAGTCTCTACCATTTTAACTGCTGTCTGCTGGGCATTAACAGTGATGGATGCCACAAACAAGAACAGGGTTACGAACCATTTCTTCATATCTTCTAATTTAGCAATCGCCTTTCTGGATAAAGGCTGTCAAGGTTTTAAATATAATTTTAATATCGTACCAAAACGAGAATTCTTTTCCGTATCTCAAATCAAGTTCCTTACGTTCCTGAGCTGACAATTTGCCGGAATCGCCACGCTTTTCAACTTGCCACAAGCCGGTCAATCCAGCAGGTGCCATAAAACGGTCGATACTGTCATCGTTAGTCAGCAATTCAGCTTCGTAAAGTGGGAGGGGACGGTTGCCAACTACAGACATGTCTCCCTTCAAAATGTTAATGAGCTGGGGTAATTCGTCCAGACTGTATTTACGGATGAATCGACCCACTTTAGTCACGCGAGGATCTTTCTCTATCTTCACAAATGCGTTGGATTGTTTGGTATTACGCATATTGGTGAATTCACTTTCTGGAATAATGAAATCATCGGATATTAACATGACGCCTTCATCGCCAATCATCAAGTTGCCCAAATCATCCTGGCTGATTTCATGGATTTGAACTTCTTCTGTAGGCTCTTCCTTATACTGATTTTGTGAAGACAATTCGTTCAAACGCTTGTCGGCATCGGTATACATAGAGCGGAACTTCAAGAAATCGAAAATGGTATAATTGGTACCCACACGCTTGGATTTATAAATAATAGCTCCTTTACTCTCCAAACGGATAGCCAAAGCTATAATAATAAATATAGGTGAAAGTACAATTAATGCTATACAAACGAAAACGATATCAAAAATGCGTTTCCACATCGGAAGCACAAATTGCTTGACTTCGTTCTTCTTACGGTTATTGGCATAAAGCAATTCCTGACGCTTCCGAATGAGTGTAATCTTATTGTACAGTTCTTCTACTGTAATATCGGGATGAATAGTGTCATTGACACCACATTTCAAATAAGATATACTTTCTTCTTTTGTCAATCCTTTGGTAATAAGCATTACATAACCTTGATAGAATTTCTTTCTAAACAGGGTTATGTGGCTTATATCTTCATTGATATTTCCTTGTTCATAAAGGACAAGGTTGTATTTACTTGTCTTTGTTTCGGAGGCACAAATATCAATAGCTTTCTGATAATTCGCTGCATGAATCATCCGGAAACCTTCCATCTGGCCGAACTTGGACAAATACTCCTTATCTTTACCAATATAAAGAATAGTAGTCATAGATTCAGCTGATAATTTTCTTGACTCTGATTTTTAGCTCCATTGGATTAAATGGCTTTACAATATAGTCGGACGCACCTACTTCAAGCAAACGTATACGTTCGCTGGTACTGTCTTCACTACTAAGCATAATTACCGGAATATGTTTGAACAATTCATTGCTTTTAATCCATTCTAAGAAATCATCTCCTCTCATTTCGGGCATACGGATATCTGAAATAATAAGGTCGGGGATGTTTCCTTCCTGCAACCATTTCATACCTTGAACTCCATCGGGAAGCCATACGCAATCGTAATCACTTACCAAATATATAGAAAGAACCTTGGCTATGGTCTCTTTATCGTCTAACACTAAAATCTTTTTTCTCATATAAATATTGATGTGCGTTTATCATTATGGGCAAATTTAGACATTTTTTTTCACTTGGGACAGAATTGTTCAAATTAAAAGGGGCATAAAATGTTATATTAGGGGGGCAAATTGATATAAATGATAAGAATATCGACATTTGGATAAGAATACCTACATTGTATCTGAAAGCATTTTTACCAATTGTTACTAATAGTAGCACGTATGAAAAGAGATAAAGATATTGTAATTGGTACAATATTCATCAACTTGGAAAATAGTGTTTTATAACATATAAAAAATAATTCTTCAATTTATAAGGTTTCAGAAAAACTATCTATCTTTGCGGGGTAATTGTAAAATGTACAATATGTCGGATATGGGACAAAATATAAATCTACATGTATCGGTCGATTGCGTGCTAATCGGTTTCGATGGAGAACACTTTAGTGTACTTCTGGTCAAACAATTGGGCAAACAGCAAGAAGCAGGACTGAACGACATGAAGCTACCCGGGAGTCTGATATATGACGATGAAGATTTGGACGATGCTGCAAAACGTGTCTTGAACGAGCTGACAGGTCTGAAGAATGTAAAGATGATGCAATTCAAAGCTTATGGTTCCAAGAACCGTACTCGTAATCCAAAAGATGTATTGTGGTTGGAGCGCTTCCACCGATTGGATGAAAAGAAAATTGACCGCATTGTAACAATAGCCTATTTGTCACTCGTAAAAATTGACCGTAAATTTGAACAGCTATCAAGCAAATACGACGCTGGATGGATACCTGTTGACAAAGTGGAAAATTTAGCTTTCGATCATTTTCAAATCATGCAAGATGCTTTGGCGTATATACGCCATTATGTAGAAATAAGCCCTGCTGTTTTATTTGACTTGCTACCACGTAAGTTTACAGCTTCCCAACTACGTTCCTTATATCAACTTATTTATGACAAGATTTTTGATGTTCGGAACTTCCATAAAAAAATAGTTCAGATGTCTTATGTAATACCATTGGAAGAAAAAGAAGTAGGAGTTTCACATAGGGCAGCGAGATATTATAAATTTGACCGTACTATTTATAATAAAGTATATAGATAATCAAATAATAACTTTAACTTAAAAAAGATAATGAGCAAATATTTATTAGGTTATGACATCGGTAGTTCATCGGTAAA